>JADFVC010000235.1 GCA_015222355.1 Chloroflexota bacterium
GTCGGATAGTCCGACAGCCTCCTGGGAAAGTCAAACAAGGATAAGTCATGTCACAAAAACGCCGCAGCGGAATTCTGCTTCACCCGAGTTCACTGGCCGGACCGCAAGCGATCGGCACCCTCGGGCAGGAAGCTTACGATTTTATCGATTTTCTGGTTGCAGCGGGACAATCCGTCTGGCAGATCCTGCCTCTGGGCCCGCCTGGCTACGGCCACTGCCCTTATAGCACCGACTCTGCCTTTGCCGGCAACCCGCAATTGATCAGCTTCGAAAAACTGGTGGCGGCCGGGGATCTATCGGCAGCAGAATTACCAGAATCGCCTGAAGCCTCCGACGCTGTTGATTTTGTTGTCGTTGAACGGCAGTTGCCATTATTAAAATCCGCCTACCGACACTTTATCGAGAACGCCGAGCAAAAAAGACACCGGGCTTATGATCAATTCTGTTCAGAGCAGGCCTATTGGCTGAACGATTACGCCATTTTTGCAGCAATGCAGCAATCTCAGCAAACGGGCTGGCAGCACTGGCCGAAGGCTGTCCGGAAAAGACAGGAGAAGGGCCTGCATCAATGGGGAACAAAACTACAAGGGGAGATCTCTTGGCATAAATATCTGCAGTTTGTCTTCTTTGAACAATGGTTCGCACTGAAAGACTATGCAAATCTCCAAGGGGTTGTGATTCTTGGCGACCTGCCGATTTTTGTTGCAGAGAACTCTGTTGATGTCTGGGCCAATCGGTCGCTGTTTCATTTAGATGAAAAGGATCGACCGACACTGGTGGCAGGTGTCCCCCCGGATTACTTCAGCAAAACCGGTCAGCGCTGGGGCAATCCCCTCTACAACTGGGAGCGCATGGCGACCGATAATTTCGCCTGGTGGCGGGCTCGTTTTCACTGGAACCTGCAGCTGTTCGACCTGATACGGGTCGATCATTTCCGCGGTTTTGTCGCCTGTTGGGCCATTCCCGCTCAAGAAAAAACCGCGATCAACGGCAGCTGGCTGGCGACTCCGGGCGAACGGCTATTTGCTCTACTGAAAGACGAGCTGGAAGAATTACCGATTATTGCCGAAGATCTCGGAATCATCACCCCTGATGTCGAAAATCTTCGCGACCAGTTTGCTTTACCGGGCATGAAAATCCTGCAATTTGCTTTCGATTCAGGCCCGAAAAACCCTTATCTGCCGCACAACCATCGAGCCAATTCGGTTGTCTACACAGGAACCCATGACAACAACACCAGCCTCGGCTGGTGGCGAGTGCTTGACGCTAAAGGGAAAGCACAGGTCCGGGAATACCTGAAACGTCCCTGCCGCGACATGCCTTGGCCGTTAATCGATTGCGCCCTCGCAAGCGTTGCCGATCTCGCGATCATTCCGATGCAGGATCTCCTCGGTCTGGACGGCAAGGCCCGGATGAACCACCCCGGAACCGTCCAGGGAAACTGGCTGTGGCGCTTGCTCCCGGCGCAACTCAGCAGAGAAATAAGTGTGCAATTACAGCATGTTACTCATCTATACGGACGTTCACTGTGCATTCCCGCAGAAACGTAGGCAAGCCACAATAAGCACTTGTACAGGTTTTTCCTGCTATGCTATCGTTCCACTGGAAATTAATTAACCAAGCCTGATGGTCTCGCAAAAAAGGATACGATGGCTTCAATACTGGAGGAATATGTTGTGAAAAAAGGATTAGTGATCACTCTCTCCCTGGCGGCTCTTGCCTTGGTCGCTTGCAGTCAAGACCAGCCGACGCAATCTGCGACACCAGCCACCCCACCAGCAGCAGAGTCAGGCGGGGGGACATCCGGAACCGTTGTGGAAACCATGAACGCCGCCGGCTACACTTATGTTCTGGTTGACAACGACAGCGAAAAAATCTGGGCGGCAGCCCCGGCTTTCACCGTTGCGGTTGGTGATTCAGTGGTTGTTCCCGATGGCATGCCGATGCACAACTACCACAGCAAAACCCTGAACCGTGATTTTCCGTTGGTCTACTTTGTCGACTCGGTGCTGAATGCCAGTGCCCCGGAAATCTCTGCTGCCAGTGGCATGGCCATGCCGGCGGGACACCCGCAAACCAATACCACCGCTCCGGTGGATGTTGATCTTTCCAATGTGCAAAAAGCGGAAGGCGGTTTGACTGTCGCTGAAATTTTCGCCGGGAAAACTGAGTTGTCCGGTCAAAATGTCACCCTGCGAGCCAAGATCGTCAAGTTCAGCCCGAAAATCATGGGGAAAAACTGGCTGCATGTCCAAGACGGCAGCGGCGACGCCGAAGCTGACACCCATGACCTGACCGTCACCACGAACGTCACTGCACAGGTTGGTGACACTGTCCTCATCAGCGGGCTCCTGACTCTCGACAAGGATTTCGGCTACGGTTATCAGTACAACCTGATCATGGAAGATGCCCAGGTGACCGTGGAATAAGTACTTCTCGACTCAATCTCAGCAAAGTTGAAAATCTCTAAACGTTAAAAAGGGCTGCCCGACAAGGCAGCCCTTTTTAACGACATCTATCCCGACACAGGGGCAGGGGCCAACGATCGGCCTACTTTCCGCGAGCCCATTCAGGGCGACTCATCGGATCACCTTTATAGCCAAGCCCGACCCAATCCATACGGCCGTTGTCACCGTGGCAGTCGAGACAACCGAGGGCTTGCTCTTTCGGAGAGACCATGTGATTCAGCCGCCAGTACATATTGGTTTCGGCAAAACCATACTTACCGCTGTAAGGCAAACCACTGGCTTCGCTACCGAGACGGGCCGCCTTGTTCCAATCATAATCAACCCAATACCCGCCTTCATTCGTAATCTTGGCAGTGACCAGGGTCATGTTCACGGCATCGTAAATCTGCTTACCGCGCATCACCTTGAAGGGGTAAATCTTTGCCTTGGCATCGGCAATGTCACCGATCGGGCAGGCCAGACTGGTCACTTTTCTCGGATCGATCTTGTCACCACGAGAATAGGCACCACCTTTGCCGTTAAACCAGCGATATTCAGGGGCCAGATTCATGCCGTACTTCATCTTACCCTTTTCCTTTACATAGGTGTGATAACCATGCTCATCCTTCTCATCAAACGGGCGCTCTTCACCAGCTTTTGACCAATCCCACCAGATTTTTGTTGCGAGGTTCTTGGCATAAACCGGGATATGGCAAGTCTGGCAAGCAACGCTATCCAGATGGGCACTGAGACGGCTTTCTTCGTGGACCTCACCTTCGTGACACTGTTCACAGTTGACCTTGGTATGCCCGTCCGGGGAAACGCCCAGAGAATGACCGGCAATCAGATGATCTTCAGTTTTGTGGCACTCGATACATTGGAAATCGTTACCATCGACATCCATATGGACGTCAGTCTTTCTGTCAGGATAAGACATAGAAGAATCAAGATCGCCGTGCTTAACAGCATCGGCTCCGCCGCCGTAGAAATGACACTGTCCACAGTTGTCACGGTTCGGCGAACCAACGTTCTGCGCAACCCGCAGCAGGTTAACCTTTTCCAACGGGTAACCGGCCATGTTCGAGCCCTTGTTATAAGTGCCTGTGGTATCGTGACAAACGAGGCAGTCAATGTTTTCAGCGTTACCGAAATCATAGGTCCCGGCATCGGTCAATCCGTAACCGGCATGACATTTGGCGCAGAACTGTTCATTCCCGGCGGTCGAAGTGCAGTAGTTGTTCAGAGAATTCCTCTTACCACGGTCGACCATCTTACCGTCAACCTCCTGCTCCAGACTCCAGTTCCAGTGTGAAGTTTTCATGAAATCCCTCGCCACACCTTTGTGGCACTTGAGACACTGGCGAGTGACATCCTGAGGCTCGTTAATCGGCCCCTGAAGCCGTTTTTTGTGGCTCCCGGCGAAAGCCGATGAAACAACACCGCCAACCAGAATCAACAACAGACCGAGTTGTATGAGATGCTTGACTGTTTTTTGCATTGAATACATTGCTCCTTGCTTGGGCTGGTCAATCATCCTGTCTATATATCAGAGATTCTCAATGTGACATTCTGGCCCTTTTTCTTAATCGAGTCAACAATAATTATCAACAACTAATTATCTTTAACCAACCAAGAAATCATAAATTGTTTAGTCATTTCAAAAAGATAACGCGACCAGGAGACTATCGGACTATCCATGAGCCAGCTGCAAATCCGGCTGTGTGGCTCAGATTTGAAC
>JADFVC010000236.1 GCA_015222355.1 Chloroflexota bacterium
CAGGAAATAGCGAAGGCCACCAGCGGCGGCAGCCACCAGTAGACCTCAACGTTACTGATGGGAAAATGAATCACCACGGCTCCAATGTTCTCATCTTCTCATTATACGTTATCCTTCATCCGATTTCAACACCAGCGTTTAGGTGATGAGCAGAATCGGTCGTACATGTGTAACTGCCGACGCTGTAAACTTTGACAAACGAAGGTACATTTTCTAACTTGTTCAGGTTAGCTGTCTCTTCTCTACCTGAGGAGGATGATGAAAAGGAAGCTTGCTTTTTCCGTATTGGTCTTTGTTGTTTTTCTGCTGCTTCTGGAATCAGCAGCCAGGTTGCTTGAGGCCAACCTCTCCTTTGTGGCCGAACGACCCGGCGACAAACTGGGCTGGCAGGCAGAATTCTTTGCCTCGCTATTCGACTGGCATGAGCCTGACCCCGACCTTCTGTGGAGATTCAAAGCCAATCTCGATAACCCGCTGATAAAGACCAACTCGGCTCATCTTATCGGTGACGAGGTGACCGCAGAAAAGTATCCGCATACTTTTCGAATTCTTCTGCTGGGCGATTCAGCGCCGGTCGGTATCGGGCTTAAGTCACGCAAGTTGGCTTTTGGAGAGATGCTGAAGCGCTTTTTGCAAATTGAGTGCGAGAGCAGCAGACAAGTTGAGGTTATCAATGCCGCCGTTTCCGGCTACAGCAGTGAGCAGATTGTCCGGTTCCTCGAACTCAAAGGCTGGTCCTACGAACCGGACCTGGTGATACTTTACTGCGGCAACAACGATGCCTCGATTTCCGGACCATACTCCGATCGGGAACTGCTGAAGGGTCAGCGGCTGAAAGCTGTCCGGAATTTTCTTTCGCGCTTAGCGGTCTACAGAGTGCTGAGAGGCGTGCTTGCCAAGCGCATTAGCGAGATCGGCAGCCCAGGTGGGTCGCTCAAGATCAGAGTCGCGCCGGACAGATTTGGTGAAAACCTTCACAGAATTGTTGGTGAATGTGCCAAACATCATTGTCCGTTGGTAATCCTCAAGCCGCCGGTACCAATGCTGTGGCCCGCCGGACTTCAGTTTAAGGTGTTCACACACGTCACCGGCCGGGACGACCGCCTCATCCTGCCGGATGCGATAGTGGACGTCTTGGGTAGAGAAATCAAATACTGTCTGAGTGAGGAAATGTTCGTTCAGTTATACGGTCAAGGCGACAAGTTTACCAGGATCGTCTATCTTTCCGCCTATGCCGATTCACTAAGCCCTGCTCAAGCCATCAAACGTTACAACCAGTTACTTAAAACGGACAGCGACAACCCGGCCCTTCTCAATAACCTTGGGGTATCACTTTGGGAGAATGGGCAGTACCGCGAGGCCGGTTATTATCTGCAAAAAGCGCGGGAGATGTTCGTCGACAGGCAAACCGATAGTACCAATCCGTCCCTGGTGGCGGCCGGTTCACCATTCCTGTTTAACATTGGTATGAATTACCTGTATGCGAATGGCGCACGCCTAAGCCCACTTGAAGACACCAACAGTGCGGCGTTAATATATCTTGATTCAGCCCTGCAGACCGACTACTTCTCACTGAGAATCAAGAAAGATTATTGGGAAAAGATTGACGAGCTGAAAGCTCAACCGAATGTTACTGTGGTCGACCTTCCGACCGTCTTTAGAGAGAATGGCGGTGAAAAGCTCTTTATCGACCACTGTCATCCCACTGCGGAAGGGCATCTTCTCATTGCCCGCGAACTCTTCAAGGTTATCTGCGGGCGATTCGGGCCAATGCCGTGACGGCCCCAGCCTGAGGTATTCCTACTGCAACTTCATTGATCCCTAATACCACCAACAAAGTTTCGTGGGCGGCAGATGTCCACATCTGCCCCGGTATTCAGTTCTCAATAAAAACTAAACCTACTATTTCATTTTTTCAGAGGCGCTAAATATTCGGCAATTCCCGGAATGTTAATACTTGACGGGTTGGGCAATGCGTAATAGTATGGGAATAGCTGACAGTTTTGGTGCAAATTATCGTATCGGGGCCTCAGTGGCTCTATTTTATTTGTACCGAGACAAATCTTAAAAACTAGTTGAAGGAGATTCTGATGAGTAAGGCCAAGGATGGGGACATAGTAAAAGTTCATTACACCGGCAAACTGGAAGATGGGGCGATATTTGATTCATCCAAAGATCGTGAGCCGCTTGAGCTTACCATCGGCGCCGGAAACGTGATCCCAGGTTTTGAAAAAGGCGTCATCGGTATGGAAAGAGGAGGCAGCAAAACCATTACCGTCCCACCGGAAGAAGCGTATGGGCCTGTTCAGGAAGAATTGATCGCGAAAGTAAAGAAAGAAAACTTCCCCGAAAACATTACCCCTGTCATCGGAGAGCAACTTCAGCTGAAACAGCAGGACGGCAATATCGTCAATGTGATTATTACGGAGATAGAAGGGGATACGGTAGCTCTTGATGCCAACCACCCCTTATCCGGCAAAACATTGATATTCGACATCGAACTGGTTGAAATTCAGTAGCGTGGTCGCCAGGGTGAGAGACTCAGATTCGGAGCAGAGATGGGCGAGGTAAGGATTCGAGTGTTTTTATTCCATGCCTCGTC
>JADFVC010000237.1 GCA_015222355.1 Chloroflexota bacterium
CGATAGTCGGAACCGGGTCAACAGAAGAGACTGGTGCTGTGATAACCGGAGCCGTGGCAACCGCTTGCGGCTGCGCAGTCTGGGTCAGCTGCTGTACCAGCCCTTTCAGTTGGTCGATCTCGGCTTGCAGCTGATTGAAATTTTGCCCTTCGAGCTGCGACCGCAGGATCCGGATCTCATCTTCAAGCGCGTGGTTGGCCAGTTCGACCCGCGCTGCTGCCGGAGCGGGCTTCGGCACACTGAGCGGCTCGTCTTCACGGATCTCCACCCGGTTACGATAGGCCGCAGGGATCGCCCTCGGTGCCGGTTTTTGCGCTGCCGCCGGAACCACCTTGCCCGAGTTCGCCCTCATTGCCGGCGATTCGATTGCTGCTGTCACCTCGATGGTCTGTTTTCCGAGGACCCCGAGCCCTTTTTTGCGCAGGGTGCGGGTCGAAAGAATCAGTGCATCGGCACCGAGGGTGTCCTTGACCTGTTGCAGGGCACTCGCCATATCATCTGCTGCAAATTTTCTAACCAACATCGACAGTCACCGTTCCTACCGACCGCACCTTCAGGTGAGGTGCGATCTCATTGTGGGAGATGATGGCCAGACCGGGCAGGTAACGTTCAGTCAACCTTTTGACATGAAGTCGGATTGTCGGCGTACAGAGCAACACCGGATTTGCACCGGCCAAATTCTGCAGCACCTGCTTCAAGCTATTGATCAGTGCCTGCGCAAAACCGGGTTCAAGGGCCAGGTAAGACCCCTGTTCCGTGCTGTGCAGTGCTTCCTGAATCTGGGTTTCGACATCGCGATCAAAGGTCATCACTTCCAACACTTGCCCATCCTGGCTGTGGCTGTTACTGATCAAGCGAGCCAGTATCGCCCGAACATGTTCCGTTAATTGATCAGGATCTTGCACAACTGGTGCCCAATCCGCGAGAGTTTCTAAAATAGTTCTAAGATCTCTAATTGAAACCCCCTCACGCAGCAAATTCTGCAGGACCCGCATCACCACCCCGAGGCTGAGCAGGTTCGGGACCAGCTCCTCAACCAGCTTGGGATATTCGTTGGCAAGGTTGTCGAGCAGGTTCTGGGTCTCCTGGCGCCCGAGAAGTTCGTGAGCGTGACTCTTGATCAGCTCGCTCAAATGAGTTGCCACCACCGTGGTGTTGTCAACCACGGTATAGCCCGAGATCTGCGCCCGCTCTTTTTTGTCCTCGGAAATCCAGGTTGCAGGCAAGTTGAAAGCCGGCTCAACGGTCTCGATTCCCTTGATGGTTTCGGTCGCCATACCGGGATTCATCGCCAGGTAATGGCCGGGCATCAGTTCACCGCCGCCGATTTTCACCCCTTTAAGAACGATGGCGTACTCATTCGGTTTGAGTTGCAGATTATCCTTGATATGCACCGGCGGAACGATAAACCCCAGATCCAGAGCAAACTGGCGCCGGATCGACTTTATCCGCGGCAGCAGTTCACCCTCCTGGGAAGCATCCACCAGGGGGATCAAGCCATAGCCGACTTCCATCTCCAACAGGTCGACAATAAGCATCTGCTCATAGTTCTCTTCGGTCAGCTGTTTCGGCGCAGCTGTTTCGGCGGCCAGTTCATCCCGCAGGCTGCCCTGTTCATGCGACTTCTGTAACCGCCAGGCAATCCCA
>JADFVC010000238.1 GCA_015222355.1 Chloroflexota bacterium
CTCTCAACCCGGACAGGTCAACGTCTGCCTGCTTCACTCTATTCTTTGCCGCTGAAATCCGCGATCGTACTTTTGGCGTTCTCAGCCTTTTTGGCGGTTCACCGGAAGAGCACAAACCATTTACCGAAGAGCAGCAGCAACTTTTTCAAACCTGCTCTTTTCAGATCGCCCAAGCATTTGAGCAACTGGTCACCATGGAACGCTTACGGCAGGTTTCGGTGTCCGATTTCCGCCGACTGCAGGATCTCTCCCTGCTTTATCGGATCTCCCAGATTCTGCACAGCACCCTGGCCCCCAACGAGCTGTTCCATCTGATTCTTTCTTTGCTGGTCTCTCCCGATGGGGGGAGCTTTCATCGCGCCATGTTGTTCATGGTTAATCCACGTGGCCGCACCATGCAGGGCATTCTCGGTGTCACTCGTGAAAGCGTCAGCTGGCTGCTGCCGGAGGGGCTTCCCCCCGTTCATTCACCGACACTTGCGATTCCTGAAAAGGTGCAGCGGGCACAACGTGACACGCCCTTTTCTCGGGAAGTGATGCAGTTACGGCTGGATATCGATAGCAGCGAGAGTTGTCTGGCCAAAGTTGCCCGTGAACAGAAGGCGATACTGATCTGTGCGGAAGCGAACAGTTGCGAACACAACGACCCGTGCGGCAGTTTGTGTACCGGCGATCGTGTCTATGTTCCATTGCTCAGTCGTGGACGAACCCTTTGTGTTCTCACCGTTGACAATGCTGACAGTGGTGAACCGATCGATGCAGAACGATTGCTGTTTTTAGAGATGTTTGCCGGTCAGGCCGGCATTGCCCTGGATAACGCGCAGCTGTTGCAGAAGATTGAAACTGCCCACCAAAACCTGCGAGAAACCCAGGAGCAATTATTGCAAAAAGAAAAACTGGCGACCATCGGTGAAATGTCGGCATCGATTGCTCACGAGTTGAAAAATCCGCTGGTTTCCGTCGGTGGTTTTGCCCGCCGACTGGCCCGTTCCTTAAACCCTCAGGATCCGGCCCGGCAGTTCGCCGAAGTCATTCAGCAGGAAACCGAGCGGTTGGAAAAAATGCTCGATGACATCCTCTCTTTTTCCCGCCAGAGACTGCTTTGTATTCGTGAATACCGCCTGGAATCCGTTTTGGATAAGGTGCTGCTTCTGGAAGGGGACAAATTGCAACAGGCGGGTATAAAATTAACGCTGAACCAAGCCGATGACCTGCCGATCATGCAGGGCGACGCTGAGCAACTTGAACAGGTTTTTATCAACCTGATCAATAATGCCCGCCAGGCAATGCTGCATGGCGGTGAACTGAAAATCAGCAACCAACGCAGCAGGCTGCAAGGAGAGTCGGCGGTTCGCATCGAGGTTCAAGACACGGGCGGCGGCATTCCGGCAAAAATAATGCGCAATATCTTCAACCCCTTCTTTACCACGAAAGAGGAAGGTACCGGCCTGGGACTCCCGATCAGTCACCGGATTATCGAACATCATCAAGGGGAGATTGAGGTTGTCAACACGGACCAAGGGGCCTGTTTCAGCATTATCCTGCCGGTCCGGCTCAATCAACGAACGGCTGACCCGATGGGACAACACGAGTCGGAATAACCGGCGCCATGCCGATTATTCCGCAGCGTTTTTATCTTCCGGCCAGTCTGCCCGCCGCTCCGTCCCCCGGTATTCGGCATCATGCCGATAATCACGTAGCTTGGCACCGGTCCGGATGATGTCAACCCAGCCTTCGCTCCGTTGAAAACGCTGAATTTTCCCAGTCGCAATCAACACATCCAGGACATCATTACTGACGGCACCCTCGGTCCCATCAAGATACACAACACTGATCAGAGATGTTTGCATGGCCACCTACAAAATAAGAAGAGATTTGCACTCCAGGAACAACCTACACGACAACCTGCGCATTTAGCAAAGACCAATGTCATCCATCCGCTCCCCTGTTGTTTTTACCCACCAATCTCTTGCATTCGCCGTTGCCCGATGCCACACCCAATGCCACCACAATGTCTTTCCGGTTTGGCCGTCACTGATGTCTGCAACAGCTTCGCCAGGACTTTATCATCGATCCCGGCACGTAAAAGTGTGCGCAAATCGATTTCATTTTGCGATAAAAGACAGGGGCGCAACTGGCCATCGGCGGTTAAACGCAAGCGGTTACATTCGCGACAGAATGATTCCGTCACCGCCGAAATAATCCCCAGTGTGCCGACCGCTCCCTGCAACCGGTAAATCCGCGCCGGGCCGAGAATCCCTTTTTGCGGCACCTTTTCCAACGGGGCTAATTGTTGCAGATCGGCCTTGATGCGTGCCGCGGGATACAGCTGTCCGGGAGAATAATCGAGATCGGAACTGACCGGCATAAACTCGATGAAGCGAACCTGCCAGGGGCGTTCGATGGTCAATCTCCCGAAGGCAGCGATCTCATCCTCGTTGACCCCCAGAATCGGCACCATGTTGATTTTCAAGGGTGTCAAACCGACGGCAACAGCGGCCTCCAGCCCCTCCAGAACTTGAGCCAGTCCGTCTCGACGGGTCACCTGCCGATAACGCGCGGCATCAAGGCTGTCAAGGCTGACATTGATCCGCGACAGACCGGCCTCTTTCAGGGAGACAGCCTGTTCAGCCAACAGCAAGCCATTGGTTGTCAGGGTGATTTCCGGGGCCCGGGGAAGCCGGGCAAGGCCGGCGATAAAATCGACAATTCCCTTGCGAACCAGAGGTTCCCCGCCAGTGATCCGTATCTTGCACACACCGGCATCGACAGCCACCCGCAACAACTCTTCATAACTGAGGATATCCCGGTGGCGGAGCGCAGGAACCCCCTCTTCCGGCATACAGTAGCGACAGCGCAAATTGCAGCGATCGGTCACTGAGATGCGCAGATAATCAATTTTTCTGGCAAAGGAATCACGCACGGACAATTGTCCCACAAAAAGGATCAGCCGATTTCGCGGTTGGTTTTGTTAAGCTCGGCAGGCCCCTCGCCAGCAACCAAAATGACTCTGAATTATGCAACACGATTAACCGCACGGGAGACCAGCTGAAGCGACAACGTCGATTATGTTTCTGCCTCTTTCGGCAATCGCGCTTCAAATTGACGTTTATCCGCAGCACAACGATACACCTCTTCAGCAGTCACCTTACCCTCATCCAGCAAGTTCATCAGGTGGCTATCCATCAACTGCATCCCCTCCCCGCGGGCCGTCTGGATAATGGAAGGAATCTGGAAAGTCTTCCCTTCGCGGATCAGATTACCGATCGCCGCATTGCCGAGCATAATCTCCAGCGCTGCCACCCGCCCCTTGCCGTCAGCGGTTTTCAACAGCTGTTGGCAGACCACCCCCTTGAGACTTTCGCCGAGCATGGAACGAATCTGCTCCTGGGCATCGGTCGGAAAAACATCGATAATCCGGTCGATGGTCTTCGGCGCCGAATTGGTGTGCAGGGTACCGAACACCAGATGTCCAGTTTCCGCAGCACTCATTGCCAGCTCGATGGTTTCCAGGTCGCGCATCTCACCAACCAGGATAATATCGGGATCCTCTCGCAACGCCGCCTTCAAGGCGCTGGAAAATGACCTGCTGTGAGTTCCAATCTGCCGCTGGTTGATCAATGACAGTTTATTTTCATGGATGAACTCAAGGGGATCTTCCAGGGTCAGGATATGCTCTTTACGGGTCCTGTTGATCAGGTCGATCATCGCCGCCAGGGTGGTCGATTTTCCGCTGCCGGTCGGCCCGGTGACCAGCACCAGGCCCTTTTTGAAACGGGTCATTTTAAGCACCCCTTCCGGCAGATTCAACTGCTCGGCGGTGAGAATCGTACTCGGGATAAGCCGAAAAACCGCAGCGATGCCCCGATGGGAATCAAGGATATTGCCGCGAAAACGTGCCAGGCCGGGGACCGCATAAGCAAAATCAAGATCACGTGTCTCTTCGAAGGTCTGCTTTTGCTCATCATCGAGGATTTCAAAAAGCAACGCCTTTGCCTGCTCATTGGTCAGATCGGGAGACTTGATCCGGACCATCTCGCCATGCAGGCGAAAAATTGGCGGGGCCCCGCTGGAGATATGCAGATCGCTGGCCCCCTGCTGTTGCATCATTTTGAACAGTGCATCGATTTTTGCCATTTTGCTGCTCCCCGCATGCAAATAATTAAGAGGGGGGACTGATCTCAGGTCTGTCCCCGGATAATCAGGAGGCAGAATGTGAATTCAGTCCCCAATTATCGTGCCTCCGCGCAACCGCTTGATTTCCAGGGTATCATTTTCCCTGTTCTTTTGTCCCCTTAGAAAATGAAGGCCACAAGCGAAGGCTTTTTCTGCCGAGCCTTTTCCAGTTTGTCCTTGTTTTCGCTGTTCCATATTGCCCACATGTCGACAAGAACAGCACCCTGCAGTTTTTTACCCGTGGCAGCGCCGGTACTGAGCAGGTTTTCTTTCATCATTGTCGTCCTCCCGTTGACAACTTATTGGCTATCTACTTCGCTCCGGTAAATCTATTACGAAAGCAAATGTTGGCCACTGACACACACGGACAACTACGGGACAAAATCAAAAGCTTGTCTCGCACAAAGCCACAAAGCC
>JADFVC010000239.1 GCA_015222355.1 Chloroflexota bacterium
CCTTCAGGTTGCGCGACTCTTTTTGTAAGTTATTTTCTCCCTACCTGTAACTGGCCAATAAAAACCGGGTCGCTTTTTGGGGCGACCCGGTTCTTATCGGTCAGGCTGATTCTGTTCTGCATCTGCCTGTTCGGTTTTTTTGCTTCCGTCACGCGGAAGTTCACAGCTGCCGGAAAGTCAGGTGTGAATCCCCATTTTGGGCAGAATCCATTTGTTGACGACATACCAGATGACAAATATCGCAATGAGATAAAGAAAATCCATAGCTGCTCCTTTGTTTATCTAAGACATTAAAGTATAAGTATAATGCGATTTCAGTTGCAAGGCAAGCGGATCTCGACCGCCAGCCCGCCTTCCGGACGATTTGTTGCTTGAATGCTGCCACCGTGCAACTTGATTGCTCGTTCGGCAATTGCCAGGCCGATACCGGTCCCACCACTCTGTCGGTCACGCGCGTCGGCGACCCGATAGAAAGGATCAAAAAGTTTTTCCAGAGACTCTTCCGGAACGCCCGGCCCCTGGTCGAGGATATGGACGCAAACCTCCTGAGTTGTCACGGTCAGTTCGACATTAATGTTGCTTTCAATCGCAGTATATTTGACAGCATTACGGATGACATTTTCCAGCGCTCGGGACAGCAGTTTTTCCGAACCGTTAAAGGACACCGCGCCGGATCTTTGTAATATGACCCGGCAACGGCGATTTTTCGCTTCGAAGTCGGCATCCTGCACCAGTCTTTCCAGCAATCCGCTTAAGCTGAAGGGTTTGCGTTCCAGTTGGCAGGCATCAGCCTCCAGACGGGTCAGGCTGAGCAGCTGTCCAATCATTTCGTTCATCCGTTCCGCTTCCAGTTCAATCCGTTGCAGGGCTTTCTGCTGTGCTTCCGGGTTGCCGTCCGGCCGCGCCAGTTCCAAGGCCACTCCCAAGCGTGCCAACGGCGAGCGCAATTCGTGGGAAATGTCCCGTAGCAGCCGCTTCTGGGCGCCGATCAGATCTTCTATGTGCCCGGCCATGTCATCAAAATCGCGGGCCAGTCCGGCGAGTTCGGTTTGCCCTTTGACCTGGCTGCCGACCCGGGTCGTCAGGTCGCCATCGGAAAACTGGCGGGTGGCTCTGCGCAAACGGCTGATCGGTGCCGTCAGTGAACGGGCGAGGAAGAAGCAGACAGCTGCCGTAATCGCCAGCAGAAGCAGCAACTTCCAGCCAAGGAACCCGCGCGTCAGGTTGCGGAGCAGATGGCGAACAGGGGTCTTTTCCGGCAAGCCGATGGCAACCACATAGCGGTTGCCGGTAGAATTTTTTATCGGGCCTGCCAGCCAGTTGCGCTCTCCCATCATCGGGGAAACCACCTCGTTGGAGCGCAGTACCCGGACGGCCATGTGCTGCATTCTCCGAGGGACCCGCCGGCGGGTCAGGGCCTGGCCGCTCGCGTCGAACAGAATAATGTGGATGCCCGATTTTTCAAGTAAATCTTCGGCATACTCATCAAGCGTCTGAATACCCTCATCTTCGTAGGCTTGGATGGCCTCACGGCCATAATCAGCAATCGCCCGGCGAGTGAAGTTTTGACTGGCCAGCGGAGGGAATTCCTGATCCCGTAAAAAGGTCAGCAGGATGCCGGTCGTTGAGATGAGGATGATTATCAGCAGAAAACTGAGAAAAAATTTGACAAACAGGCTGCGCATCAGCGGGCACTTTCCGGCAAGGAATAGAGATAACCGATACCACGGACGGTTCTGATCCGTTCACTGTTACCGGACTGGTGGCCGAGTTTTTTACGCAGGGCACTGACGTGCACATCAATGCTGCGATCATAGGCCGAGAGGCGGCGACCGAGAACTTTTTTCACCAGATCTTCGCGGCTGACAACCTGCCCGGCCCGGCGCAGCAGGACTTCGAGGAGAGTGAATTCTGCCGAGGTCAGTTCGATATTTTGCCCAGCGCGCTTGACCGTGCGGCTGGCCGGGCAGAGCAGAATGTCTCCCAGCAGAAGTTCCGCCGTCGTCTCCGCGGCCGGACTTATTGCCTTTTCACCGTTTTCGCTGCGGCGTTGCACCGCACGAATCCTAGCCACCAGTTCACGTGGGTTGAACGGTTTGGGCAGATAATCATCGGCCCCCAGTTCCAGGCCGACAATCCGGTCGATGTCATCGCCGCGGGCGGTCAGCATGATGACCGGGACATTGCTTCTCTTACGGATTTTACGCAGGACATCGAAACCGTTGATGCCCGGCAGCATGACGTCAAGTACCACCAGGGCGTACTCTTCCGCCAGGGCTTGAGACGCCCCCTGTTCACCGTGGTTGCAGGTTTGCACCGCAAAACCTTCGCTGGACAAGTAGTCTGTCAGCAGTTCACACAGCTCAATATCGTCATCAATGACCAGTATCCGGTTCATAACCACCCCTTAGTTGGTACTTTCATCATAGCGAAACAAGCGTTGGCTGACTGTAAAAAATTGTAAAGAAATTTGTTGCCCGAAAAAAAATTTGTCAACCGATCTGCTGATCGTACGTTTTAATAAAGATATATATGGCAGCAAACCAAGGTTCGTTTTCTGCAGCAAGATCCTTTGTAAATTTGATTATTGAGGGCAATGTTATGTTGAATGTTTGTGAAACAGAAGAAGCCGATCAGGTGGGGGGAGATCATTTGGTGATCAGTGGTAACCGGAGAGACAACCGGTACATCGGTTGGTCGCCGACAAACGAAAACTTTTCTGCCGAAGGTTCTTGGGAAGATTGGGTACAGCTGGCGGAAGCGATTCTGATCGAAAACCGGAAGCGATGCCCCGGTCCGGCAAAAATCGGAAAAATCAGAGACTTTTGCAAAAGGCTCATCAATCTGAAGAATTGATTTTCCAAGAGTTCTCTCGCTGGCCGGTTTTGTCAATTATCCGGCCAGCTCGGTTACGCGCTGACATGATGGTTGAAAACGCGAAAATAAAGCAGGAAATCAATTCAATTCTCACCTCCGAGCAACAGGAATAAGCTGAAAAGCTGGGTTTGAAAAGCCGGGACGTGGTTATGGTAGGGGACTCCACGGCGGGTGCGGCATGAGATTCTAACGCCTCCAGGATCAGGCGCACCACCATTTATCGGGGAGCTTCCGTAGCTCCCCTTTTTTTCATTACATTGCTGATCCAAGGGAGACGTCAACCCGGAGCCGCCAAGCTTTGCTGCCATGGTCAGCGTAGAGAAAATTTTGCAGTAGATTCTTGTTGAGTCCAATAGATTCCTAAAACAGTAAAACCGGGCACTTGACGTTGTGCAGGACATAATTGGCCACAGAGCCGAACAGTACGTCGCGGATTTCTCCACCGCCTGTTTTGCGACCAATGACCAACAGCTGAAATTCTTCCTCATTGGCAATTTTCGGAATGACCCGCCGCGGGGCACCGAACTCAAGCCGTAATTCAATGTCAAATCCAACGCCACGGAGTTTCTTGGCGATCTCCTCCAGCCTCTGTCTGGCTGCCTTACCGGCATTTTCCCGAATCATCTCAATCTGAAAGTCAGGGATCATCCGGTAGGCCAGCTGATCGTTGACAACGTGCAGCAGAACCAGCTTTTTGGGAAATCGGTCTTTGTTAACGATCACATCCTCGACAGTTTTCTGTGAGGTGGGGGAATCATTCACCGGAATCAGAATTTTCGGATCCATCAGAAATCCTCCTTGCTCCGGAGACAGAATTGCGTCATGTCTCCATGTTTAAACTTTTTGTCGTTTATCCGTAAACCCAGCGGGGCAGCAGCAATACCAAGTCCGGCCAAAAGGTCAATACCATCAGTATCGTAATCTGGATCAGTAAAAAGGGCATCACCGCCCGAGAAACATAGAGCAGGTCGCGGTTGACCATTGCACCGGAGATATAGAGGCTGACGCCAAGCGGCGGGGTACAGTAACCGATCCCCAGGTTGATGGTCATCAGCAGGCCGAAGTGCATGGTATCGATGCCGAACTTGTTCAGCAGCGGCAAAAAAATCGGGGTCAGGATCAGGGTTGCCGAGATGATATCCATAAACATGCCGATAACCAGCAGCAGGATGTTGACCGCCAGCAGGAACACCCAGGGGGAAGAGATGCTGTCGACCACGGCATTGGCGATTTTGCCCGGGATCTGCTCAAAGGTCAGAAATTCACCGAACACCGAAGCTCCGGCAACGATGATCAACAGGGTTGCCGAAGTGACGGCCGAGGAGACGATGACCCGTTTGACCTCTTTCAGTTTCATGTCTTTGTGAATACAGATTTCAACGAAGAAAGCATAGAAGCAGGCGACCACCGCAGCTTCGTTGGCGGTGAACATTCCTGAATAAATGCCGCCGAAAATCAGGATCGGCAGGAACAGTGCCCAGACACTATCTTTGATGACCGCGAAGGCCTCCTTGCCGGTCGGTCGTTTAATGGTTTTCAGCCCCTGTTTTTTGCAGACGAAATAGGCATAGACGCTCATGGCGACCATGATCATCACGCCGGGAATGAAGCCGGTCAAAAAAAGCGCTTCAAGGGGGTCGTTGCTGACCATGGCATAGAGGATCATCGCGATGGACGGGGGGATAATGACACCGAGGATCGGTGCCGTGGTCATGATGCCGACAGAAAAGCGCTCGTCGTAGTCATTCTCCATCAGTGCCGGGATCATAAAACCGCCGATTGCCACTACGGTCGCGACCGTGGAGCCGGAGATGGCACCGAAAAAACCGCAGGCCAGAACCCCGGACATTGCCAGTCCGCCGGGGAGAAAACCGACCAGCACGTTGGCCGTCTTGATCAGTTTTTCAACGATGCTGCCGGTGGTCATGATATTGCCGCAGAGAACGAAGAACATGACCACGATCAGGGCAAACTTGTCCATGCTGCGGTAAAGGACTTCGATGACGATTTGCGGATCGATGCCGAGCATATAGACCAGGCCGGCGGTTCCGGCAAAGAAGAGCGCCATGAAAACCGGCACGGTGGTTGCCAGGCACCCGAGGAGCAGGGCGAGAATCAGCAGGTAACTGGTTTCCATCGTTTATTTCTCCCCGGTGATCTCTTGTTTGCCGCGCCAATCCTCGACCATGACGATCAGGGTGCGGAAAAACATCATCACCCCCATCAACGGCAACACGGCGTAAAAATACCACTCGGGGATCTGCAGGGTGGTGGTGCGGGCGTATTCGTCCTGGAACATCATCACCGTCATCTTCCCGCCGAGATAGATCATGATGCCGGAGAACAGCAACACCACCAGGTGGGAGAAGAGAGTCAGCGGTCTTTTCAGGACCGGCATCAACTGCGGCAGGGCATCAATGCGGATCAGTGAGCGACTGCGCACGGCGGCCACGCAACCGATGTAGGTGGAGAAGAAGATCACCTTGCGGACGACTTCATCCGACCAGTAAATACTGACGTTATCGGTGGCCTTGCGGAGGACGACATTGGCCATGGCCGTGACCAGGGCTAAGCAGACGGCAACAAACAGTGACCACTCTTCAACAAAAAGAAAACTGCGATCGATTGCTTTGAAGGTTTTTTTCAGCATGTTTATTCATTTCGTCAAAACAAAACACGGGGCCGGGGACTATCCCCGGCCCCGTGCAAAACGTGCCGATTATACAGTTTTAGCGATCAGCTGCCAAGCTTCGTCCGAACCTTGGCCAGATACTCGGGACCGATCTTCTTGCCCCAGCTTTCCAGGACCAGCTC
Source organism: Chloroflexota bacterium (assembly GCA_015222355.1). Taxonomy (GTDB): domain Bacteria; phylum Desulfobacterota; class Desulfuromonadia; order Desulfuromonadales; family Geopsychrobacteraceae; genus Malonomonas. Next base: position 5,692 of record JADFVC010000239.1, read on the forward strand.
AGCCTGTTTTTTAAGTCCGGCAATCTCTTCTGCCGAGAGCTGATAAAACTCAACGCCGGCCTCTTTTGCCCTGGCGACCTGCTCCTCATGTTGCTTGCGGGTTGCGGCGCGGGTTGCCGCACTCTCCTCGGCGATAACCGCGAGGAAGGTTGTCCGCAGCTCTTCCGGCAGCCTGTCAAGCCAGCGCTTATTGATCAGGTGGACAAACAGCCCCTGGGCATAGTTCAACTCGGTGAAGGATTTCGCGATGGTGAACTTTTTGGTGATATTGCAGACGATGGCGGTATGGTCAAGACCGGAGATCACGCCGGTTTGCAGGGCCTGGGGCACGTCCGGCCAGGGCATGACGGTGAACTTCAGTCCCCAGGCCTTGTAGGCATCGGTGTTGACCGGTGCCTGGGCGATGCGGAAATTGACCCCCTTGGCGTCGGCAAGGGTTTTAACCGGAATGGTGGTAGCCCACCCGTAGGGACCATAGCCAGTGACATCAGCAACCAGAATCCCCCTGGAGAGACCGCTTTCTGCGAACGGCGTCCAGAGCTCAGGATCGTTGCGGAAGGTATCCAGCTTGTCAAAGGTATCAATGACGTACGGCAGGTTGACGATACCGAGTCGATCGGCAACGTTTGCTGCGGCCACCGAAGAGCTGAGCATCCCCTGGACGGCACCAAGTTTCAGCTTGCTGATAACATCTTTCTCACCACCGAGTTGTGCCAGGGGGCGGAAATCGACATAGATCTGACCATTGGTTTTTTCCCAGACCTTGTCACGGATTCGGTAGCCGGCAGCGACTCCCTCGATAACCGGGTGGGAGATGTTTGAGAGAATGTAAGTGTATTTGGCACCGCTGGGATCGAATTTAGGTTTCCAGGCCGCCAAGGGGTCTTTTTTCTTTTCTGCGGCCAGCACGGCACCGGGCAGACACAGGGCCAGAAGCAACAACAGAAGAATAATTTTTTTCATGAAAACCTCCATCTCGGGGGAAAAGACAAAACACCGTTTGGTAAGCGTAAAAAAATGTTAAATATACGTAAAATCAAGTACTTAGAGATGAAAGATAGCTTTGTTTTGTTGTTTTGGTCAAGCAGAAAAGAGTTTTTGTAGAACAAAAAGATGATCTCGCAAAAAAGAATACGATGGCTAAGCAAAAATTTCGACCTACAAGGCGTAGTGGTTTTTCAGGGGCGAAGGCATACATAGAGTATGTCAAGATCCTGAAAAACTGCTGCAACGCCGGAGGGCGGACTTTTTGCGACGCCATCAAAAAAAGCCGGAGCGAAATGCCGCTCCGGCGGAAAAGTGAACCAAGCCCACTGATTTTGCTTGCTCAATCCTGTAAAGCGTTACGGACCTTGGTGAGGTAGGCGGGGCCGATTTTCTCTCCCCACTTCTGCACCACCGGTTCGGCCAGCTTGACCAGCTGCGCTTTCTCTGCGGGTGCGAGATCATGAAAAACAATTCCGTTCGCCTTGGCGGCAGCGATCTGCTCCATTTGCTGTTTTTCGGTCAGTGTCCGGACCTTTTGACTCTCCTCCTCAATCGCTTTGCTGAGAATTTGTTGCAGGTCTTCCGGAAGGCCATCGAACCAGTGCTTATTGATCAGATGGATATAGAGGCCCTGGGCATAATCGATGTTGGTAAAGCTTTTCGCCACGGTGAACTTTTTGGTGATATTGCAGACAATCGGAGTGTGGTCGAGACCGCTGATAACGCCGGTTTGCAGGGCCTGAGGAACATCCGGCCAGGGCATGACGGTAAATTGTACTCCCCAGGCTTTGTAGAGATCGACATTCACCGGGGCCTGGGCGATCCGAAAAACCTGTTTCTTGGCCTCTGCGAGACTCTTGACCGGACTGTTGGTTGCCCAGCCATAGCTGCCATAACCGGTGAAATCGGCGACAAGGATCCCTTTATTAGAGGCATCCTGACCGAACTCTCTGAACAGCTCCTGATTGTTGCGGAATTTTTCCAACTTGGCAAAGCTGTCGATGAGGAAAGGCAGATTGACGATGCCCAGCCGGGGAGAGACATTCGGTGCCAACACCGAGGAACAGAGCATGCCTTGAACCGCACCCATCTGTAATTTTCGCAGAACGTCTTTTTCCCCACCGAGTTGCGAAATCGGGCGGTAGTCGATGTAAAGCCGACCGTTGCTTTCCTGCCAGACTCGGTCACGAATCCGGTAGCCGACCGTTGCTCCCTCAATCGCCGGGTGTCCCACGGTAGAGAGCAGGTAGGTGTATTCAGCACCACTCGAATCAAAATTCGGTTGCCAGGCGGCTAAAGGGTCGGCGGCAAAGCTGATGCCGGACAGCAGCAGTGTTGCACAGGCGGTCAGTAATAAAGAAATCTTTCGCATCTCTCTTTTCCTCCCAAGGTAGAATTTAATAAGCTCAAAAGAACTTGTTGC
>JADFVC010000240.1 GCA_015222355.1 Chloroflexota bacterium
GATCGACCCGCAAGCAGGTAAATTGCTGACCTCGCCGAAAAAAGTGACTCAGCGTTTTGAGGGCACCAACGATTGGCCGGATTGGTCACCGGACGGGAAATACCTGCTTTATCGCTCAGACCGGGAAGGCGCCGACAACATGAGCGCCAAATCTCCCCTTTGTGAGCGTGAGATGGAAACGGGAGAAGAGCGAGAGTTATTTATCCAACTAAAATCATCTCGTGCACATCACTATTCACCCGATGGCCGCTTTGTCATCGTACAGGGAATCGATAAGAACGATCAAAATGGCCTTTTCCAGATCGATATTGAATCCGGTCAGACGACAATGCTCGTGAAGTGCTCGGACGATACAAGAATTCGGTGGGCCACCTGGTCGCCGGACGGTAACAAGCTTTTCTACAAGTATATGGTGACATCCGCACAGCCCACCCGCTTGATGCAGTACGATCTCGAAACCCGGCAGGAAAAAGAACTTTTCCGGGAGAATTCGTGGCCGACGTGTCCGGCTCTCTCTCCTGACGGACAGTGGTTGGCATTCCAAACCCTGGATGGGGAGAAGATGATCAGGAGCCTGAACATTTTGCCTGCCGATAGCGGGCAACTTCGGGAAATCGTGAAACTTCAGGAGAATGAGTACATTCATTCTGTTGACTGGATGCCGGACGGGAAAAGCATCCTCTATATCAAAAATACACCTGATCATCCGAAACAGCGAGAATTGTGGCAGGTGTCTATAGAGAACGGAAACCCCAGGGATATTGGACTAACCATGGAAAGAATGACCTACCTGAGTATTCATCCCGATGGGCGGCAAATCGCCTTCAGCGCCTATAAGGAACAGACGGAAATCTGGGTGATGGAAAACTTCCTGCCGGAATAGTAAAACCCGATTCTTTTATCTTCGGCTATTTCGCCAAAACCGATCGACCAAACAGTTGGATACACTCCGGGTGATGACCGGGTCATATGTAGAAAATCGGCCAAATATTCATTGTTCTTTGGCATTTGCATCCTGGACGTCTGCATCGCATTTGTGCGCTCACAATATACGACATAACAGTACGTTACCCGGTGGCTCCGTCACCTCAAATCCTCAAGTTCGACCCCTACTTCGCCATTTTGCTTATTCCCGTTGGCAAGTTCCCTTCTTCGCTCCGAACCGCGTTGGGCCCACAGACGTCCTGAAATCACCTTCACACATGACCTTTCCCTCTGCTTCAAAATACTGCTTGACATGGAGCATACATTGCTTATGATTTGCCAGCAGTAAGATTATATTCAGGAGAGCGGCCAAGTCAGTTATTTGCTGCAAATCCATTCAAAAAGGAATTCAAAATGAAAATGAGCGTCAAATTCCCGTACCTGAAACCGCCTGCATTTTCTCTGTTTTTTGTCATCGCGGTTTTAGTTATTTCTTCGCCAGCGACAAGCGAAACCAACCGCAAGTACACCTATCAGACCTTCGAGGGCGATCCACTTTGTGCTAGGATCTATACACTCGATAACGACCTTACAGTCTACATGACAGCATACAAAGACGAGCCGAGAATACAAACCCGCATTGCGGTTAAGGTAGGCCACAAGAACGATCCACCCGATGCCACGGGATTAGCTCACTATCTTGAACATATGCTTTTCAAAGGTACCGACGAATTCGGTACTAAAGACTATAGAAAAGAAAAAACCGAGATAGACAAAATCATCGACCTTTACGAACGTCGTTATCATTCCACTGATTCCCTGGAAAGGGCCAAGATTTATCATCAAATTGACAGTATTTCTGGTGTAGCTTCGAGTTATGCTATCGCCAACGAGTATGACAAGACGCTGGGTGCCCTTGGCGCCAAGGGGACCAACGCGTATACCACTCCGGAACAGACTGTCTATGTCAACGATATCCCATCCAACCAGTTAGAGAACTGGCTTACCTTGGAAGTCGAGCGGTTTCGCGACCCAGTGATGCGTCTTTTTCACACGGAATTAGAGGTCGTTTACGAAGAAAAAAACAAGAGCCTAGATAACGATTTTCGCAAAACCCTGGAGGCATTAAATGCCGGATTATTCCAAAAACACCCATACGGTACCCAGACAACTTTAGGCAGACCTGAGCATTTGAAGAACCCCTCGCTGAAAAAAGTCATTGACTATTACAATACTTACTATGTTCCCAACAACATGGCGATATGCCTCTCTGGCGATTTTGATCCTGATGAAACGATTGCGTTGATCGATCAGACTTTTGGCCAGCTTCCTGCCTCTGAAGTCCCCACTTTCGTCCCGCCCGTGGAGGAGCCGATCTTGAAACCGATTGTCAAGGAGGTCTCCGGTCCCGATGCAGAAAACGTGCGGTTGGCTTTTCGTTTTCGTGGGGCTTCATCTCCCGACGCCGATTTATTGACCCTGGTCGATATGATTCTGATGAACGGTGAAGCTGGATTGATTGACCTTAATTTGAATCAGAGCCAGATGGTAATTGACGCCGACACCTATCTCTCGATTTACAAAGATTATTGCATCCACGAGTTGAGTGGACGGCCGAGGGAAGGACAATCTCTTGAAGAAGTGACACGACTTCTTCTATCCCAAATTGAGTTGGTGAAAAATGGAGAAATTCCCGATTGGTTGCCACAGGCAGTGATCAACTATTCGAAACTGGGACAAATAAGCTGGTATGAGAGCAACTATGGTCGCGCCCACGCCTTTGTCCAGGCTTTCACCCTCGATATTCCTTGGGAAGACTATATCCGGAAATTCGACCGGTATGCCAAGATTACCAAGCAAGATATCATTGATTTCGTCAAAGAGTACTACCGCGATAACTACGTCGTTGTATATAAACGAAGTGGGGAAGACAAGAATGTAAAGAAGATTGCCAAACCGGAGATTACGCCTATCCAACTTAACCGAGAAGATCAGTCGCTTTTCACAAGATCCATATTGGAAAGACCGGTCCAAGATTTGTCGCCGGTATTTCTAGATTATTCCCAAGACGTTGAGCATTACTCCACAAAAGACGGAATTGACGTCTATTTCCGGAGGAACTCCGAAAATGACCTTTTTCAACTGTACTACATCCTGGACATGGGTACCAATCACGATCGGAAAATCGGGATTGCCCTGGATTATCTCCAATATCTGGGCACGTCACAGTATTCCCCTGCTCAACTCCGCGCGGAATTCTATAAGATAACCTGCTCCTTTGACGTCTTTAGTTCCGAAGATCGGGTCTATGTTACCTTATCCGGTTTGAGCGAGAACTTCGAACGAGCAGTTGCGCTTATGGAAGAACTCCTCGCTGATGCACAGGCCAATCCGGAAGCATTGGATAATCTGGTAAGTGACATCTTCAAGAAACGCGCGGATGCGAAACTATCTAAGTGGCAGATCTTATGGCAAGCGTTATATAGTTACGGGATGTATGGGCCCCACTCCCCGTTTACGAACATCTTGACGAAAGATGAATTGGAGTCTTTGGAAGCACCCGCATTAATCGATTTGATTAAAGCGATGTGCACGTATGAACACCATATAATGTACCACGGCCCGCATGAAAAAGAGCATCTCCGCGCAATTCTCAACAAATATCACAGAATTCCTGGTCAGTTAGATCCGATCCCCGTCGGGTTGGTTTTCGAACAATTGGAGATGACGGAGAATACGATATATGTTGTCGATTATGATATGAAGCAGGTGGAGATCATTATGCTCTCCAAAAGCGAGCCATTCAATCCTAAGAACGCTCCGATCCGACGGTTGTTTAACGAATATTATGGTGGTGGTATGTCTTCGGTTGTTTTTACCACTTTGCGGGAATCCGAGGCCCTGGCTTATTGGGTTTGGGCATCATATTCGACACCACCCAGAAAAGAAAAAGCGCACTACGCATCCTCTTTCATCGGTACCCAGTCCGATAAGCTGCCGGAGGCCATGGCGGGGATGACCAATCTGTTGAATGAAATGCCAGAATCTGATGTCCTCCTTACCTCTTGCAAGGAGGCAATAATTAAACAACTTCAATCCGAACGTATTACGAAATCCGACATATTATTCGACTTCAAGCGAGCGAAAATGCTAGGATTGAACCATGATATACGCAAGGACATTTATGAAGATATTCGATCTATGAAAATGATAGACCTCAAGACCTTCCATGAGACACATATCAAAGGAAATCGCTATCACATACTTGTGTTGGGAAAGGTGGATGAATTGGATTTGGGTGAGCTAGCAAAATATGGACAAGTCAACCACTTGACTTTGGAAGAAATATTTGGCTACTAAAGATCTTACATTATGGTCAGCCTGGGTCAGTACCGAAAAGGTATTGCCAGAAGGCCTATACTGCACCCCATTAGTGCGTGTCTCGTCGTAAGAGAGGATTTGAATAATTGACAATATATTACCATTTTTGTCATACATTCCCAACGATTTAACGTTCGTCCACCGTCTTTAAGCAATCCGGAGTGTTTAATCCACGTCGGGGGGCGGGGAAAGAATTCCGTGTGAGTGGGCAATGGGCGGGAAAAAACGGTATATCGGGAGCGCGGCGGTTTTTATCCTGGTGGCAGCCGCAATCATCTATGTAGTAAATGACTTGAACAGATTTGATACGATGGCACAACAGGCTGAAAAGACATCAGTGAAATCAGACAAGAACCGGCTGCAATTTGAACAAAGCCCATACCTCTTGCAGCACGCCGACAACCCGGTGGATTGGTATACCTGGGGCGAGAAAGCATTTGCCGCCGCGCGGCGGGAAAACAAGCCGGTTTTCCTTTCGATCGGTTACTCCACCTGCCACTGGTGCCATGTAATGGAACACGAGTCGTTCGAAGATCCCGAAGTCGCTGCACTGATGAACGAGATATTTATTAATATCAAATATGTTCTGCTAGGGGAAAAACACACGTCCTGTCAGGCCCACATCCCGCGTCACGCGGGATTCAGGGGGCCTGACCTACTCTAGTCTATCACTCTGGCGCACAGGGTTTCCCGTCCCAGGAAATGAA
>JADFVC010000241.1 GCA_015222355.1 Chloroflexota bacterium
ATTTATAGGAAAAGCTCACTCGACTTGCCACGCTGACTTATTGGGAAACATCCCCCGGATCCACCAGCTAAAAAATAAAGAACCTCGTTGATCCCGGAGAGACCGGGGAGATAGAATGCTTGTGCGAGCAAACAACTATCACCAACGAGGTGAAACAATTATGGCACAAGGCGTTCTTCCTTTCCAGTATCAAGATCAAAACCGTGTCGCAGGCCTGACGGCTTTAGCCGGACTACCCACCTACCTCGATTTGGCTCAGGCTGCCGGGTTGCGTGACTCCATCTGCCGTCATCTCAATATTCGCAGCGGCAGCAAGCAGGGCTGGAGCGACCACCAGATCGTTATGGCGCTGGTTCTCCTGAACTTGGCAGGAGGCGACTGCGTCGCCGATCTTGAAAGGTTGGAGGCTGACGAAGGGTTCTGTCAAATCATGCGCAAGGTTGAACACCACGGATTACCCCGACGCGAACGGCGTTCCATTGATCGGCGCTGGCGCAGGGAACACCGCCGCACCTTTGTCTCGCCCTCACCGGTATTTCGTTATCTGGCCGCATTTCATGATCCAGATCAGGAGGACAAACGTCAGGCCCACAGCGCCTTCATCCCTAAGGCCAACGAGCATCTTAAGGCTCTGGAGAAGGTCAACCGGGATTTAGTTGCCTTTGTGCAGAGCTGTTCGCCACAGCCTCAGGCAACCCTCGATATGGACGCGACACTGGTCGGCAGCCAGAAAGACCAGGCTCTTTGGTGCTATCAGCATTACAAGGCCTATCAGCCCTTCAATGTTTACTGGTTTGAGCAGGATCAGGTTGTCCGCTCCGAGTTTCGCGATGGGAATGTCCCTGCTGGGCACCAGCAACTGCGTCTTTTACAGGAGTCATTGAGAAGCCTCCCCGATGGCGTCGAGAAGGTCTGTGTCCGCTCGGATACCGCCGGATACCAACAAGACCTGCTACGCTACTGCGCCGAAGGAACCAATGAACGTTTCGGGGTCATTGAATTCGCCATCGGTGCCGATGTGACTGCCAGCTTCCGTCAGGCTGTACGCGAAGTCGCCGAAGATCAGTGGTTTCCCGTGCTTCGCACCGATCCGGATGGTCGCCAGTACGAAACGAGTCAGCAATGGGCCGAAATCTGCTACGTTCCGAGCTGGGCGGGATCCAGCAAAAAAGGCCCCGCTTATCGCTTCGTTGCAACCCGGGAACTGCTGCGCCACCAACTGGAGTTGCCCGGATGCGAAACCACCGAAGACTCCGATCAGGTTCAGGCCTCTGGCGGTGCACGTTACAAGGTTCGAGGTATCGTCACCAATCGCACTGTCGATGGCAATGAACTGATCCATTGGTATCGTGAGCGCTGCGGCAAAAGCGAAGAAGTTCATGCGGTCATGAAGGACGACCTGGCTGGTGGGAAGCTCCCCTCAGGAGAGTTCGGCGAGAATGCGGCATGGTGGGGAATTATGATTCTCGCCCTGAACCTCAACGCCGCAATGAAGCGTTTGATTTTGCCAAAGAGCTGGGCCCGCAAGCGCCTCAAAGCGATTCGCTTTGGGCTGATCAGCCTGGCAGGACAAGTCCGAGCTCGCTCGCGCCAGTTGCAGATCCTGATCAGCCCCCGACAACCGGCCTATGCTTTGCTGCTACAGATTCGCGAGCGTATTGCACAGTTAGCAGCAAAAGGGCCACCTGCGGCCTGTTGCCAGAGATAATGCCCCACCATAGCGGCCAGAAACTGACCCTCAAGGATCAAATGCGCCTGAAATACGCTTGGAACGACTTACAGGAGGTCACTTTCTGCAAAATCCGTCATTATCGGCGGGAGCGTAGGCGAAAACCGTAGAATTCCAATGGAATGAGATCCAAAATGGGGCTCGCAGGACTTTGTCCATGAAGTGCTGGTGGATCTGGGAAACATCGGTCCGCTTGATTGTCGCTGGGGATAAAGGTAGACTCGTTTTCATTTAGGATCTCCGGATGGGAACTGACAGGTTTCCGGCCGGAAGTGGCTGAATTTATCGATAAGGGGTAGTGCCGTTGCGACGTAAAAGCCGTCAGATCAAGCTTGGCAATTTTGCCGTGGGGGGCGATGCGCCGATCAGTGTGCAATCGATGTGTAACACCGATACCCGCGATGTGACCGCAACTCTGGCACAGATCGCTGCATTGCAGACTGCCGGGTGTGAAATTATCCGTTGTGCGGTGCCTGACCAACAGGCCGCGAAGTCTCTGGGTGCCATCATGCAGAACTGCCGGATGCCGCTGATTGCCGATATCCATTTCGATTATAAACTGGCCCTGACAGCCTTGGAACAGGGGGTTGATGGCCTGCGGCTGAACCCGGGCAATATCGGTGAACGTTGGAAGGTGGCAGAGGTTGTTGCTGCCTGCCGGGAACGAGCGATTCCGATTCGCATCGGTGTCAATGGCGGTTCGCTGGAAAAGGAGCTGCTGCAAAAATACGGGCATCCCACCGCCGCAGCGATGGCCGAGAGTGCTCTGGGGCATATCCACCTTCTTGAAGAGTTGAACTATCCGGAAATCAAGGTCAGCCTCAAGTCTTCCGATATCCGGCGGACCGTTGAAGCTTACCGTTTGTTGGCAACGCAGGTCGATTACCCTCTGCATATCGGGATTACCGAGGCGGGGACAACCTGGGCCGGCACCATCAAGAGTGCCGTCGGTCTGGGAACGCTGCTTTACGATGGTATTGGAGATACCCTGCGGGTCTCCCTGACCGGGGATCCGGTGGAGGAGGTGCGGGTCGGCTGGGAGATTCTCAAGAGTCTGGAGCTGCGGGAACATGGACCGGTGTTCATCAGCTGTCCAACCTGCGGACGTTGCGAGATCGATCTGATCGACATTGCCGAAGAAGTCGAACGGCGCTTACATGATTTGCCGAAACCCTTGACCATTGCGGTGATGGGCTGTGTGGTCAATGGCCCCGGCGAGGCACGCGAGGCTGATTTGGGGATTGCCGGGGGGAGAGGGCAGGGGTTGCTGTTCCGGCGCGGGGAAGTGGTGCGCAAGGTCGCTCAGTCGGCGTTGGCGGATGTGCTGGTGGAAGAAGCCTGGCGGATGGTTGAAGAACTGGCGGGGCAGGAATAGCTGGCGATGGAGATTGTCCTGCTTGAACCCTTTCTGGTCGGTTCGCATGCCGCCTGGGCGAGAGAGTACGCGACGCACAGTCGGCATCAGGTGAAGATTCTCGGCCTGAATGGCCAGTATTGGAAATGGCGGATGCACGGTGGAGCAGTAACTCTGGCGCGTGAATTTCTGGCCGCTGATGATCGACCCGACCTGCTATTGGCCACTGATATGCTCGACCTGACGACCTTTCTTGCCCTGACCCGCAAGGTGACGGCCGATATTCCCACCGCACTCTATTTTCACGAAAATCAGCTGACCTATCCCTGGTCGCCGACCGATACTGATCCCGCTCAGCATCGAGATGCTCATTACTGTTTTATCAACTACTCTTCGGCATTAACCGCCGATGCCGTGTTGTTCAATTCTGATTATCATCGGCGGGACTTCCTGGCCGAACTGCCCGGCTTTTTAGCGTCGTTTCCCGACCACACAGAGTCCGAGACGGTACAGCAGATCGCCGAGAAAAGCCGCACCCTGCACCTGGGTCTCGATCTGCGGCAGTTTGATGCTTTGCGCCCTGCGCCGGAGAGTGCTGGCAACCGACCGCCGCTGCTGCTTTGGAATCATCGCTGGGAGTACGACAAGAATCCCGAGGAGTTCTTCCGCGCCCTTTTTGTCCTGCAGGAGCAGGGCGTCGCTTTCGAACTGGCCGTGTTGGGAGAGTCTTATCGTAAGCAGCCAGCTGTTTTTGCCGAGGCGTGCGAGAGGCTTGGCAAGCGGATTGTCCACTGGGGTTACGCCGAAAGTTTCACCGACTACGCCGGCTGGCTCTGGCGCGCGGATATCCTGCCGGTGACCTCGATTCACGATTTCTTCGGTGTCAGCGTGGTGCAGGCAATCTATTGCAACTGCCATCCGCTGCTGCCCAAACGTCTCGCCTATCCTGAACATCTGTCGGAAGAGCAGCATGAACGCTATTTTTATACTGACTTCGATGATTTAGTCGTGCGCCTGACGCAATTGTGTCGGGATGTTGAAGTGTTGCGCAGCGAGAAGGTGCAGTCGCTGGTTGCCGGATATGACTGGGGGGTGATGACTGAGGTTTATGATGAACTGTTTGCGGGGATGGTCGGGTGAGGGGGCCAATTTCTAGAACGGTACTGAATCGCTACAGAAGCCAAAATACG
>JADFVC010000242.1 GCA_015222355.1 Chloroflexota bacterium
ACATGCTTTCGACCACCTGCCACATCTACTTCGGCAAGGTGATGGGCGCCACCCCCAACGGTCGCTTGGCCGGCAAGTCGATCTCTGACGGCACCTCGCCCTCGCACGGCGCCGACACCCACGGCCCCTCGGCGGTCGTCCGCTCGCTGACCAAGCTGGACCACAGCATGTCGGGCGGCACCCTGCTCAACCTGCGTTTTCTGCCAAGCCTGCTCAAACAGGACAAGGATATCACCAAGTTGGGGCAACTGATCCGCAGCTACTTCACCCTCGGCGGTCATCATGTCCAGTTCAATATCGTCGATACCGCGACCTTAAAAGCGGCCCAGGAGTGCCCGGAGGAGTACAAGGACCTGCTGGTGCGGATGGCCGGGTACAGCGATTATTTCAACGATATGAATGAGGACCTGCAGCAGGAAGTGATTGAGCGGACGGAGAATGAGGCGTTCTGACATGCAGCAAGCCCTGATCTTCGACATCAAACGCTACGCCATCAATGACGGTCCCGGCATCCGCGTGACCATCTTCCTGAAAGGCTGTCCGCTGAATTGTCGCTGGTGCCACAATCCGGAGAGCATCTCGGCCAAACCGCAAAAGATGTATACCGCCAGTAAATGTATCGGCTGCGGCGAATGCGTTAAAGCCTGTCCGAATCATGCATGCACATTGACCCCGGATGGGATCATCACCGATCCTGAGCGGTGTGATCTCAGTGGCAAATGTGCTGAAGTCTGCCCGGCGCAGGCGACCGAGATCTCGGGGAAATATCACTCGACAGCCGAGTTGCTGCAAATCATCGAAAAGGAACGCCCATTCTTCGACCAATCGGCGGGCGGGGTCACCTTCTCCGGCGGTGAGCCGCTGCTTTATCCCGAGTTTCTCTGCGAAATCCTCGCGGCCTGCGGCGAGCGGCAGATCCATCGCTGCCTCGACACCGCCGGTCTAGCGAAAACTGAATCCCTGCTCGAAGTGGCCAAATACACCGACCTGTTCCTCTACGATCTGAAGCTGATGGACAGCGCCAAGCACAAGGAATGGACCGGGGTTGGCAACGAGCTGATCCTGCACAATCTGCAGGTGCTGGCGGAAACCGGTGCGGCGATCCAGATCCGCATCCCGTTGATCAAAGGGGTCAATGCCGATGCAGAGCATATCGAGGCGATGGCAAACTTTATCCGCAACCTGCCGGGAGTGAAAAAGCCGATTAACCTGTTGCCATATCACGACATCGCGAAGGGCAAACATCTTAAATTGGGGCAAGACTATCATGCCTCCGGCATGGCGGAACCGGGCACCGCCGACCTCGAAGCAACCATTTCCCGTTTCAGTCAATACGGCCTGACAACCACCGTCGGCGGTTAGAACTGCCATAAATCCTGATGCACAACACGACAGATCACTCTGCACAACTGACTTACCGCAAAATCTTCCGCTTCTGGCTGCCCTTAGCGGTCACCTGGCTGATGATGGCAGCCGAAGGGCCCTTTCTGGTCGCGATTATCGCCCGCATGGCGGCAGAAAAACTGAACCTGGCGGCCTTCGGGGTCGCTTACGCCTTCGCCCTGGTCGCCGAATCTCCGGTCATCATGCTGATGAGTGCCAGCACTGCCCTCTGCCGCGACCGGGAATCCTACCGCAGATTGCGCAATTTCACCCTGGTCCTTTGCCTGGCTGTCACCCTGCTGCTGGGACTATTCCTGTTGCCGGCAGTTTTCAATCCGTTTGTGCAGCAACTGCTCGGCCTGCCGGCAGAGATCGCCACACTGACCCACGGAGCCCTGATCTGCCTGCTTCCCTGGCCAGCCGCCATCGGTATCCGGCGCTTCTATCAAGGCATATTGATCGCTCGGCACAAGACCCGCCGGGTCGCCGTGGCCACGGGTTTGCGCGTCACCAGCATGGCCGGTTGTGGACTTTTCCTCTACTGGCAAGGCCGCTTTGACGGTGCCATGATCGGCGCAATCGCACTCTCCGTCGGGGTCGGCAGTGAGGCTTTACTGACCCGCTTTCTGGCCCGCCAAGCGATTTCCGAGACACGACAAACAGAACCGGCCACAGATTCCTCCCCAATGGGTTACCGAGCAATCTGGGACTACTATTTACCGCTCGCCCTGACCCCGTTTATCGGCCTGTCGATTCATCCGCTGGTGACTTTCTTCCTCGGCAAAAGCCGCGATGCCATCGAATCGCTGGCGGTGATGCCGGTCATTTACGGGTTAACCTTTGTCTTCCGCGCCCTGGGCCTGTCTTACCAGGAGGTGGCCATCGCACTGGTCGGAGAAAACCGGAACAATTACCCGAAAGTCAGAAATTTTGCCGTTGTCCTGGGGATATTGACCTCAACATCTCTGGTTCTGATCGCCTTTACCCCACTGGCGAAACTCTGGTTCCACAACCTCTCCGGACTCAGCCAGAGCCTGAGTAATTTTGCCACCCTGCCATTACAGATCATGGCGATCTTCCCGGTCCTGACAGTGCTGATCTGTTTTCAGCGGGCGGTATTGATTAACGAGCGGATCACCAGGCCGGTGTCAATTGCGACCGCCATAGAAGCGCTGGGAATCTTCTCGCTATTGCTGCTGGCAATGCTATACTTTCCCGTTTCCGGTGCCGTGGCCGCAGCGACCGCTTATGTGATCAGTCGCCTGCTGGCGGTCGCTATCCTTCAGCGCTCGATCAGCAGACGGCAACCAAAGGCATCCTGATGAACAAGCAACAGTCTGACAGCAAGACAAATCCACTTGGCGGCCATTGGTTCCTTCTCGGCGCAGCCCTGCTCTGGGGGACCACCGGGACCGCCCAGGCTTTTGCCCCGGCCGGTTTCGATCCCAAGGTGATCGGTGCCTTGCGGCTGCTGGTCGGCGGCATCGCCCTGCTGTTATTGACCCTGTACCGTGGAGAGCTCAGCTCTTTACGCGGTTGGAAATGGCGCCTGGTGATCCTCGCAGCGGCTTTTACCGCCAGCTACCAACTCTGCTTTTTTGCCGCCGTGGCGAAAACTGGTGTGGCCGTCGGCACCATTGTCGGAATCGGTAGTGCCCCCATCACCGGCGGACTGCTCGGCCTGATTTTCCGTGGTGAACGCCCGGGACGCCGCTGGCTGATGTCAACAATCCTGGCGATCTTCGGCTGTGCACTCCTCAGTCTCAGCAGCGGTGATATCGCCGTCGATCCGCTCGGCATCCTCCTGGCCATCGCGGCCGGTGCCTCCTATGCAGCCTACACCCTGGTCATCAAGGGGCTGTTGGAAACACATGCGCCTAACGCAGTGATGGCATTAGTCGTCTGTGTCGGCGCCCTGATGCTGTCTCCCGCATTGATCAATATCGATCTCGACTGGCTGTTACAACCACGGGCCATCGGTGTGGTGTTACATCTGGGGCTGGCAACTATGGCACTCTCTTACTGGCTGTTCGCTCGCGGTCTGCAAACGGTCCAGGTAGGCACGGCGGTAACCCTCTCACTGGCCGAACCGATGACCGCGGCAACCTTGGGCATTCTGGTGCTGGGCGAACAGCTCAACAGCCAGGCGTTTTTCGGCATCAGCCTGATTCTTGCCGGGCTTGTGGTGCTGGTATTGAGGCGCAAAAAGATCCCACAGAATGCAACCGCATGACCCGACAACAGCAGGCGACACTCTATGGTTTAAGTGCCGTACTCCTCTGGTCGACGATTGCAACGGCCTTCAAACTGTCCCTGCGGCACCTGAGTCCGATCGAATTACTCCTTTTTTCCGGTTCTTTTTCCACCCTGCTGCTGGGTGTCCTGTTGCGTGTGCAAGGGAAATTCCGTCAGGTTTTTCAATGCACACGCAATGAATACCTGCTCTCGATCGGCCTCGGCCTGCTCAATCCCTTTCTCTACTACCTGGTCCTGCTCAAAGCTTACGATCTACTGCCGGCCCAACAGGCACAACCGCTCAACTACACCTGGGCGATTACCCTATCGCTGCTGGCCGTCCCTTTACTGAAACAGAAAGTCAGCTGGCAACAATGGCTGGCCTTGCTGATCAGCTATTGCGGCGTGTTGGTTATCTCCACCGAGGGAAAGCCATTCAGCCTGGAGTTCACTGATCCTTACGGGGTTTTTCTCGCCTTGGCCAGCACCATCATCTGGGCGCTCTACTGGATTTTCAATACCCGGGACAGCCGTGATCCGGTCGTCGGCTTGTTCGTTAACTTCCTCTGCAGCTTTCCCTTTGTGCTCGGCTATTACCTGCTGACTTCAGACCTCCAGCTACCCCCCTTGTCCGGCCTGCTCGGGGCTGCCTACATCGGGACGTTTGAGATGGGCGCCTGTTTTGTCCTCTGGCTGCTGGCGCTGAAATTGACCGACAACACCGCCAGGATCAGCACCCTGATCTTCATCTCCCCCTTTCTGTCGCTGATTTTCATCCATTTTCTGGTTGGAGAAGCGATATTACCCGCAACTTTTATCGGCTTACTGCTGATTGTCACTGGACTGATCTGCCAACAGTTAAAAGGCAAAGCTTCCCGCTAAACCTAATCTCCTGATTCATCTAGTGGCCCGTGCGGCTAATCCTATCCTTTAATTCTGGCCCTTTTGCTCGCTGTCTGCGTTGCACCTCTTTGGCTTAACGCAG
>JADFVC010000243.1 GCA_015222355.1 Chloroflexota bacterium
CAGCCGCCAACTTTGCCGTACATTTCCGCCATGATCTCAGCCATGCCCATCCCCCGAACCATGGCGTGCCCGTGCTCACGATAGGTGGCGACCACGGCATCATCGGCAGCGAGAGCTTCAGCCACGCCGACCGCGACCGCCTCTTCACCGATGTAAAGATGGAGAAATCCGCGGATTTTCATGGCACCGTACAGCTCGGCGGATTTTTCCTCGAAGCGCCGAATGCGTAACATCCGGTGCAGCAAGTGCAAACTATGCTCCTGGTCGACCAAAGGTTGACCGGATGCAGAATTTAAAATCGTCATTGGCTTTGCTCCAGTGTTGAGATATCTCCCTCGGGAAGTCCCAGTTCCCGAGCTTTGAGCAGTCGCCGCATGATCTTGCCACTGCGGGTTTTCGGTAGATTGTCGATAAAGGCAATCTCCTTGGGAGCGACGGCCGAACCGAGTTTTTTGCGGGCAAAGCCGAGCAGCTCCAGCCTTAATTCCTCGCTCGCTTCAAATTCCGGTTTCAGGGCAACGAACGCTTTCACCAGTTCGCCGATCAGCGGTTCCGGCTTGCCGATCACCCCGACTTCAGCAACCGCCGGATGCTCCATCAGGACGCTTTCCACTTCAAAAGGCCCGACCATGTGCCCGGAGGTTTTGATGATGTCATCGGCACGCCCGATAAACCAGAAATAGCCGTCAGCATCCCGTTGAGCCAGATCCCCGGTGATATACCAGTCGCCGACGAAGCAGTTGCGGTAGCGCTCGTCATCATGCAGATAACCGCGAAACATCGACGGCCAACCGACCCGCAGAGCCAGATCACCTTCGCAGTCAGCCTGCTCTTCCAGCTCGATTTTCCCTTCGGCAAGCCGATGAACGATAGCCGCTTCGATCCCCGGCAGGGGACGCCCCATGGAACCGGGCCGGATCTCCAGAGCCGCGTAGTTGGCGATCATGATGCCGCCGGTTTCGGTCTGCCACCAGTTGTCATGGATCGGCAGCCCCAGGTTTTCCTGCCCCCAGGAAACGGCTTCGGGATTGAGCGGTTCGCCGACACTGTGAACCAGCCGCAACCGACTCAAATCAAATTTCTCACGCAGTTTCAGGCCGCTGCGCATCATCATGCGGATCGCTGTCGGCGCCGTATACCAGACATTGACCTGTTGTTCTTCAAGAGTTCGACACCAGCGTTCGGCATCGAAATCAGCCTCGTCGACCAGATTGGTCACCCCGTGGGTCAAGGGAGCGATGATCCCGTAGGAAGTCCCGGTCACCCAGCCACAATCGGCCGTGCACCAGAAGATATCCCCCGGATGCAGATCGAGAACATATTTCCCGGTCAGATAGTGGGTCAGCACGGCATTATGCACATGCACCGCCCCTTTCGGCTTGCCGGTGGTGCCGCTGGTGAAATGAAGCAGCGCCATATCCTCGGGATCGGTCGGCGGGATGGTAAATTCCGCTGAAGCCGCAGCGAGAAGTCGCGGCAGAGAGAGCACGCTTGCATCCTGATCCTGGTCGATATCGGCCAGCAGAATATATTGTAGTTTCGGCAAGGAAGAACGCAGTGCGGAAACTTTTTTACGGTAGAGGCGTTCGGTGGTGACCAACACCCGGGCATCGCCTCGCTCCAGCCGCTGGGCAATCGGCTCCGGCCCGAACGCCGAAAACAACGGGCAGAAAACACTGATGTTTTTCAGCGTGCCGAGGGCAGCAAAGTAGAGTTCCGGAATCCGCCCGGACAGGCTGAAGACCCGCTCCCCTTTGCCCACACCCAGCGTCTTCAGCACATTGGCAAAACGGTTGCTCTGCGCTTTAAGATCGCCGTAGGTAAAATCTTTAACCTGTCCGTCTTTGCCCAGCCAGCGCAGCGCCACTTGAGACTGACCGGCTCCAGCAGCATGGCGATCAACCGCTTCGTGGGCAATATTCAATCCTCGTCCATCGGGAAGACCGTCGAGCTCCTGACGCACCTTATCCCAGGAAAAATCGGCACAGGTCTGTTGATAATCGATAAGATTCGGCTGAAGACGCCAAGAAGAGGGGGATTTTTTGATCGGCGGCCAGTCCATTCCAGAAACCTCCATATTCGACCGGAGCATTCCGGATGTTTCCGTTCGAGAAAAATCCGGGCTTCAGGACATCAGATTTCAAGTTTCGCATGGAAAGTATAGCAACGATAATGTTGATAGCAACTGGCTGAGATAAAACAGAAACCTCTTTTTGCCACAGACATGCACAGACAATTGCAGAATAAAATCAAAATCTTATCTCGCGCCAAGCTGCCAAGTTGCCAAGGTTAAAACCAATAGAATAAGCGTTTTTGCGGCTTGAGTGAGCAAAGCGAACGAGCGCGGGGATGATTGTGAACTTTTCTGATTTCAGGTTAGATATTCCGCCCCTGTCCGTGTGGGTCTGTGGCAAATATTTGCTTTTAGTAGTGGATTTACTGAAGCGAAGTAGATAACCATATATCGTTTTTTCAATTCTGGACGCTCCCGAATACATGATTATTGCCCAACGCTGCCACCTATTCTGATCTCAAATCCGCCACCCGTTATGGTTAAGGTCAGAGGGGGTAACTGTTCTATTAATCCTCAGGTGAAGCAGGGTGGCATTCTGATACGACTAACAGGAAAGGCCCGACCTGGTTTTCAGGTCGGGCCTTTGAGTGTCTTGTGTATGGTGAGTTATGGGAAATCTCTTTCACTCTCCTGATTTTCTGTGCTTGACATGGCATGGAAAGATAACGTCAGACGATTATGGATTTCTTAACTCCGTCCCGTCACTGACCGTCTGAACCTGCTATGCTTGCAATCACCAGCCTCTCAGTTTGAGAGGCTTTGGTTTTTTCGGCGACAAACGCGATAGATCAGCCAAACAGACGGGGGCGAACATGCAAGACGGCCCATGCGTCACCTTTCTTCAATGGGCTCTGCCGAGGATGGATCTGCGCTGGCCCGGTTTCCGCCGTGTGCGCGGCCAGGTCTGCAAGCGTCTGCAGCGGCGGCTGCGGGAGCTGCGACTACCCGACCTGGAAGCCTACAGTCACTACTGCCTGCAACAGCCGGAGGAATGGAAGATCCTTGAGGCGCTGTGTCGGATCAGCATCTCCCGCTTCTATCGCGACCGGGGATTATTTACTTTGCTTGGGAAGGAGTTGCTCCCCGAACTGGCGACTCAGGTCGGCGCGACGATGGACAACTCCCTGCGTATCTGGTGTGCCGGCTGTGCCTCCGGCGAGGAACCCTACAGTCTGGCCCTGGTCTGGGCATTTCAGCTGGCGGCCAACTATCCCGATATCCACCTGCAGATCCTGGCCAGCGATATTGATCCCCAGTTGCTGCAGCGTGCTGCGCGGGCTCGTTATCGCGACAGCAGCCTCAAGGAACTTCCCAGCGTCTGGAAAGAGCGGGCCTTCAGCCGAGTCGGAGACGATTTTCACCTCCGCCAGAGCTATCGCCGGCCGGTTCAGCTACTGCAGCACGACCTGCGCGGCCCCGCCATCAAAGGTCCCTTCCAACTGATCCTCTGCCGCAATCTGGCTTTCACCTACTTCAGTGAGCCACTCCAGCGCCAGGTTCTAGAGAAATTTCAGCAGGTCCTGTTGCCAGGCGGATGCTTAGTCATCGGCAGCCATGAAGCCCTCCCCATATCCCCTTCCGGGTTCTCCCCGCTGAATTCAAAGTTGGGGATATACCGAAAGGCTGCCACTCCCCTAATACCTCCCGTGCGGGAGGGCTGCTCAAACAACTCTGCAGGGCCTTGAGTGCCTGCAAGCTTGTGCTTGATGAATGCCAATTGGGGGCTTAGTCATACCGGTTTAGATCGCAGCGCCCTGGAAGTATTTGCCACGGCTCAATCCCACTGCAGCAGCAGATCACCATTTCCCGCCGTTACCACCCGAGTCCCCAGCTGTTTCCCCTCGCGGTTCAGGGTCTCAACCAGCCAGTCGGTCTCTTTCCGCGAGGCCCGTTGCAGGCGGAATTGTTTGAGCCGGGTGGGAACCATGCGCAGTTCGAGCAGGCGTCCCGTCTGCGGGTCGCTGCTGACGAAGTACATCAGACCCAGCTCGGCCCGATATGCCTCCTTGCCGCCGATCCCTTCATAGTCGTTGATGAAGTCGCCGCAGCCATAGAGAATCGGCCGGTCCCGGTAAACCTCGATCCCCATGACATGATGCGACGAATGGCCGTGGATGATGTCGATCCCGGCCTCATCGATCAGGCGGTGGGCGAAACGGCGAAACGCGGCAGGGATGGGATAGCCCCAGTTGCCGCCCCAGTGGATGGAAAACAGCACCAGATCATTGGCCGCTTTGACTGCGGCGACCTGTTCTGCGATGCGCTGGACGCTGGTATCGGAGAAGTCGGGAAGCAGGTTGATACCGCTTTGCTTGTCTGTGGCCGCCCATTCGGGGGGGATCCCGCTCGACGGATGGCCATAGGCGAATAGCAGCACCCTCCCCCGCGGCGGCAGCTCAAAGACGGCCGGCGCCCGAGCCTGTTCAAGCTGCTGCCCGGCTCCGGCACAGTTGACCCCGGCCGTTTTCAGGCTGGTCAGAGTTTCCTTCAGGCCCGCACGGCCCCAGTCGAGGACATGGTTGTTGGCCAGACTGCAGGCATCGATGCCGGCGCCGGACAAGACTCCGAGGTTAGCCGGCTGCATCCGGTAGTTGATCCCCTTGCCCGGCCAGGGGGTATCGCTCGTGGTGACGGCGGTCTCCAGGTTGATCAACCGCAGATCGGGTTCGATCCGCTGCAGCACGCCCAAGGCGTCGCCCCACAGGTAGGAAATGTCGACCGGTCTGGGGATGGGTCCGCTACTCTGTTCAGCCAGCAGCACATAGTCGCGAGCGTCCTTCAGGTAGGGCTCGTAGATAACCGGATCGCTCGGCTGCGGCAGAATCTGATCAATCCCCCGGCCGAGCATCACATCGCCGACCATGAAGATAATGATGGCGGTCGATTTGAGTACTGAAAGCATCGCTACCCTCCTCTGATCCCGAGACAACAGCGGATGTCTTCAGTATATACCGGAAACCGGTTGGGTTTTGAAGGTTGGTCTCTTGCGGGAGTCTTGGGAGCTTCTTACTTGTAATAGGGGAGTTCTGGTTATCAGAAGCCAAATTACCTCTTCGATGGTTACGACACTTTGTAGAGAATTTCGGGGCCACCTTGATCACAGAATCAGGTGGTCTTTTCTTGTAATGCGGCATATTTACGAATCTACTTTTTCCCCTTCCTGCTGATCACTAAATACGGTTGGAGCAACTTGTAGGACGCTTTTAGTATGCAGAAGGTATCCGATCGCAAGCTCATGTGGTGAGTGCCCCGGAATGTAGCTTTTCTTGTTGAACGCTATTTTTCAGACGGTTCCAGGGGCGACAGTTTTCAGCGCCTTAAAATGCAGGGGTTGCGGTATTGCCGATTGGGTAGGTTCAGAAGTCTGTGAAGATTCAATAGCGCAACAAATCTGATTGTCCTCCTTTACTTAAAATTCGGCTTGGATTACCTTTTATTGGTGATGTCTTGTTTTTATGGGTTTGTAGGAGCCGGGAGCCGTCAAACGCCAATTTTTCTAGACGGTTTTAATCTACGGGGTGGTAATGATTCAACCGAACAGTGCCTTGCTGCTGATCATGTCCCTTTCCAGCGCGGTGCAGCTTGTTTCTGCAGTGATGGCAATCCGGCTGATACGTCCGAGCGGGGTCTTCACTGCATGGCTGCTGCTAGCCTGTGGCTTCATCATTCAAGGTGTGCGCCGCATCTTCTCACTGTTCGAGGTCCTCAGCGGCCACTTGCACGGTGACATGATTGTCGAAATTCTCGGCCTTGCCATCTCTCTGCTTATGCTTTGCGGCATCCTGAAGTTCAGGCCCCTGTTCGATGAGATCAGCCGTTCGCATCAGGCCCTTATGGAGAAACAGACTAAACTGACAAACGCCAACCGTGAATTGGAGGAGGCCCAGAGATGTTTACGAAAGGCCAATCTGAACCTGTCTAAATTGGCCCGTATTGATGCTTTGACAGGTGTGGGGAATCGGCGGGATTTTGATCAAATATTGACCAACCTATGGAAAGGAGCCTGTCGCAACAAGAAATCGCTGGCGATTCTGATGATTGATATTGATCATTTCAAATCTTACAACGATACCTACGGACACCCGCGAGGGGATGACTGTTTGCGCAAGGTCGCGCACACCATTCAACAATCCTGTCTGCGCCCTGAAGACTTTGTGTTCCGTTATGGTGGTGAAGAATTTGTGGGGCTGCTGCCTGAAACGACTCTCAGTGATGCCCATCATGTCGCAGAGCGTATTCGGGTGAGCCTGCAACAACAGAAGATTCCTCACGCGGGGTCACCTTCGGGAAAAATGGTGACCTTAAGTATTGGCGTGTGCAGTATGCAACCCGTCAGTCTGACAAATGAACAGATACTGATCGATTGTGCCGACCGCCGTATGTACCACGCCAAGCATTGCGGAAGAAACCAAGTGTGTAGTTATGACCCGGACGAATGAATTGCCTCTGCCAAGGAGGATTCGGCTGTCCAGAAGTCACCACCTATAGAACACGAAACGCCCATGACTACCATATCGTGGGCGTTTCTCGTGTTGCGCTATCTATAGGACATCTTTCAGTTGAGTTTACGGACGGGGGTGGATTTGATGACGAATCAATCGTCTCTCCACCATACAGCGCCTGTCGAGGATCGATCGGCTCCTGAGACAAGGAAGGCATGTGTCGGTGTTGCAGAGAATCAGGGCCTGACGATAATACGCCGGCCAGCAAGG
>JADFVC010000244.1 GCA_015222355.1 Chloroflexota bacterium
AACAAACGGAATCGCAATGCCGGGTGCAGAGACAGAAGGGCCGTTCTGTCGAGACGCAAACCATCGCAGCGCGACACCACCAGCCCGGCAAAATTCTCTCTGATCTGCTCTTGCCAATAATCTTCTTCACGCTGAAATTGTCCGCTTAAGGCTGCAATCCGAGCATCAAATTGGGGATTGATTTCAAACAGTTGCGGTATCACCTGCGCGCGAAGTCGATTACGTAAAAAGGCTGGGTCATTATTACTTTTATCCTCGACCCAAGTGAGCTTATATTGCCGCGCATAATCAAGAATCTGTCGACGACTGCAACCCAATAATGGCCGCCACCAGATTCCCTGATGGACACGCATGGCAACCAGACCACTCTGGCCGCTGCCACGCAGCAATCTCAACATAAAAGTTTCAACCTGATCATCCCGGTGGTGAGCAAGAGCAACCAGGTTCACATCGATCTTTTCCGTCAGCCGTTGCAAAAACTCCCGGCGTGCCTGCCGTCCGGCCATTTCGAGACTTAACTTGTTTTGCTCTGCCAACGCCGGAACGTTACAGGATTCAATATGACAGGGGATATCCCATTGAGCACAGAGATCTGTCACAAAAGAGGCATCGGCAGCGCTTTCGGGGCGAATCTGATGATTCAAGTGTGCAACCTGAAGGGAAAGATTCAGGGATTCCGCGAGCGACCGCAAAGCATGCAGCAATACAACCGAATCAACACCCCCGGAAACCGCGACCAACAGTCGACTTGTTCCAAGCGGAATGGTATCGATGATCGACTGTTCTAAATGGGATGATTTCATCTACACTCTCATACCCTGTCTTATTTGCGGATACTGGACTATCATCGAGCAGGGTGAAGTAACCTTATCAGGTTCGCCTCATTCCTCTCAACAGTAACCGTACGTACGGGCCTCGGATACGACTCCTGTCCATTCTTCTGCTCGTTGACGGTCAGGAGCTCCCCCTCCAGACAGCACTTTGAGTGCGTTGTACGCTACGCTCTTTGAGCGGTGTTATGGCAGTTTTATAAAGCCTAACTGCCGCCCGGTTTCCCCTTTGTCACGCCGATAAGAAAAGAACAGTTCCGGGTGACAGCAGGTACACTCAGCCACCAGTTCAACCCTGTGCGGTTTTAACCCGGCCTGCTCAAGCTGCAAACGACAGCTCAAAGCAAGATCCAACTGCCAGTGTCCAAGACTGACCTCAGCGGCTATTTCGTTCCAAAAACCACTTCCTTGCCGGAAGGCATCCCGAACCGGTCGATCAACCTCATATTTATGTGCGCCGATCCCCGGGCCGACAGCCGCTTGCAGCTTATCGATCGGGCAGCCGAAATGCTCGACCATCGTTTCCACAACCTGGGCAAGAATCCCACTTGCCGCCCCACGCCAGCCGACATGCACAGCGGCAGCGACCCGAGCTTGCTGATCCCAGAGCAAAACCGGAAAACAATCGGCCACCAGAATTCCCAACATAAAACCGGGTTGATTCGTGACGATGGCATCGACCTCAAGAGACAGAAAATGGCTCAGATCGGGATTGGGCTCATCAATCAGCAGCAGGTCCCTACCATGCACCTGCTTAACCGTCAGCAGCTGGTGAGGTTGCAGGTCGAAACTACGGGTGAAGGTCGAGCGGTTCCCCTCAACATTCACCAGCTGATCCTCGGTGTGCAAGCCGAGATTCAGCGAATGGTAAGGAGCTCTGCTCGTCCCGCCGTTACGGGTACTGAATCCGGCCACCAGGCCTTCGCCAACAGTCGTCGGTTTCAGGTAAGAAATCTTTCCCTGTCGTACAAGTTTCATAGCAAGCCCCATTTAATCTGACCGCCCGGCAGGTTGCGGGTCGGCATACTTCTGCTCTAAATAAGCCACGATCGCATTGAAAACATCCGGAAGTTCACTGGAAAACTCCAGATATTCTCCCGTCACCGGATGCACAAAACCGAGCGTTCCGGCATGCAGAGCTTGACCGGAAAGCTTTGCGGCCAACGCCCGAAGCAGCGGATCTGAGAGGTTTTTTATCCGGCTGCGACCACCATACAGAGGATCACCCAGCAAAGGCAGGTTCATTTCGGAAAAATGGACCCGAATCTGGTGGGTTCGACCAGTTTCCAGCGTACACTCAACCAGTGTCAAACAATCTTCCGGGTACCGTTTCAACACTTTCCAATGAGTCACCGCCCTTTTCCCGCGGCGGGTGTGGCTGCTCATTTTTTTGCGCTGCAGGTTGTGCCGCCCGATCGGCTGATCGACGGTTCCAGTCAGCCTTTTGACCTCACCACATACCAGGGCGACATAGTGTCGCCTGACGGTATGTTGCTTAAACTGCTCTGCCAAATGCTGATGACTCCGGTCAGTCTTGGTGACAACCAGAACCCCGGAGGTATCTTTATCAATCCGGTGAACGATCCCCGGTCTCAGTTCACCCCCGATCCCGGCCAGATCCTGACAATGGTGCAACAGAGCGTTAACCAGGGTTCCACGATAATGTCCGGCGGCGGGATGTACCACCATCCCGGCCGCTTTGTCAACCACGATCAAATGCGCGTCTTCGTAGAGTACTTTGAGGGGAAGATCTTCTGGAATTGCTTCGATTGGTTCAGGCTCAGGGCGGGAAATAACAATCAGTTCGCCGCCTCTGAGTTTAACACTCACCTTAGCCGGGGCACCATCCAGCAGAATCTGCCGGGCACTGATCATCTTTTTGATTTGCGAGCGACTCAGTTCAGGAAGACTTTCGGCAAGAAAGCTGTCGAGCCGTTCGGCGGAGCGATCTTCGGGAAAGGTCAGTTGTTGCACCGGCTCCATTTACCAGATAGAACTCTCGATTTTGCCGGCCTGCTTGATCATCACATCAACAATGGCGCGCTCGTAGAGATGCTCGCGATTTTCCATGTCTGGTGAAACACGGGAGAAGAAGTGCTCACGCCCTTCCTCCAGCTCGTCCTTCAGTAACTCAAAAATACTGTCGTCCTTGATCCCATCAGCGACCTTATCCTGATTGTAGAGAGCAACATCCGAAACAATCGCCCGGGCCAAGCGAAATGCGAGATCGGGATTTTCCACCAGTCTTGGCATAATCTGAACCTCCAGCCCTTCGGCAGAAAGTTTAAAAGACAAACGTACAAACGTTAAGTGAGTTTATTAATATTTTTTCAAAATTTCAAGCAATATTCTCAATTTTCCTGTAAAAACAGCTTGATATCTATATTGACAATCGATTCAAACCAAGGCTTCCTGGAGAAAACGTTGCAGAGCCTGATGATCTCCGCGATTGTCACAAGACCATTCGGCCTCTTCCCGCTCGACAATCCAGGTATCAACCAGATAGGTTTTCATTCCCACGGCGGCAGCCGAAAGATCGTGGCTGGTATCATTGCCGACCATCAGACAGTTTTCCGGGGCGACCCTCAATTGTTCGGCAACTTCACTGAAATAACCTGCGTGCGGCTTACAGTAACAGCTGTTTTCATAACTGGTCAGATGCTGAAAACCAACATCTGCCAACCCCCCCCAACGTAACCGGGCCCGAATCATAAACTCCGGAAAAACCGGATTGGTTGCCAGAACCAGCGGGATCTTTTTCGCCAGGCATTCTTCAATAATTTTTCTGGCCAACGGAATCGGTTTTACCAGCCCCCGCAAGCGCTCCAAGCCATTCCGCTCATAGCTGCTGAACGCCTCACGCAAAGCCTCCTCCGGAACAGCCAACTGCTGATGCAAGGTGGCAAAAAC
>JADFVC010000029.1 GCA_015222355.1 Chloroflexota bacterium
TATCCCGATTCCGCTATATATGAAGAGGATTCTGTCGTTACCGGACAAGTCGAGGCACGGCTAGAGTCACGATTGGCCGCTAGAGTTATACTTTTAGTCAAAAAGGTTGAAGCTGGTAAGGCTCAGCTGGCGACAGGACTGGGTCACAAAACCGTGTCGGGCGAATTGCACAAGCAAATCAGGCGACTATTGGATCTTGAACTGATAGAAATGACCATCCCCGACAAACCCAACAGCCGTTTGCAAAAGTACCGGCTGACCGATGAGGGGAAACGGTTGCTGAAGTCTATGCAGACATAATGGCAGGATAAGAAATGGAACTAAAAACAGAGATACAACAACGCCTCCAGGCCTTCGCTGGCTCATGGGGCACAGCTTTTGCCGTTGACCGAAGCGCTCAAACGGCTTGAAGAACAGACGGGAAAAGCATCGTTGAATTCAAACAGGGCATTATCAGGAAAAGAGTCATACGGAGGCTTGACCCATCTGCACGCGATTAGCAGGGTGCTGACAACGGGGGTGTTAGTATGGACAGCATGAGTGGATACAATCCCGACAAACATCACCGACGTTCCATCCGTCTGAAAAATTATGATTATTCTCAAAACGGCTCATATTTCTTGACGTTATGCACGTTTGACCGCAGTTGCTATTTCGAACAATTCGGGCAACTGTGTCAAATTGTTGAGGCACAGTGGCAGAGTCTACCGGAGCGATTTTCGGGTGTGGTGCTGGACGAATACGTGGTCATGCCCAATCATTTTCACGGAATAATTGTTCTCTGCAGGGATACCCCTTGCGGGTATCCTGGTTCGTCGAATCATCTGGGCAACATTGTTGGTTCGTTCAAATCGTTGTGTGTTAACGCTTGGCTGAAGATCATCAATTCTGAGAAGATCAATGCAAGAGGAAAGTTTTGGCAGGGCAATTATTACGAGCACATTATTCGTAACGACAGCGAAATGGAACGAATTCGTCGATACATTGCTGAGAATCCCCTGCGGTGGTCCCTCGATCAGGAGAATCCAGGCTACAACAAACATCAAGAACAGCAAAAAGCCGAACCATGGATGATGTAGGGATACCCCTTGCGGGTATCCTGATATGCATCGCGATTGCAGAAAAACAACGCCGGTTAACCGCCCCAATCGGGCACCCGTAAGAAGGGCACCCGCAAGGGGTGCCCCTACATGGTGTTTTATGCAGATAACGAAGGTGTCAGATGCAAAATAAGGTCTCTGCCAGGGAGCTGATTGCTGTCCTGATGCCGGACGGCTCCCTGCTGCTTGAGTGGGGGACGGCTGCCGGCAAAGCAGATAAAAGCAGTGTGCTGCTGCAACGGGAAATCTTCGCCACCTACAGCTCAGAGAGGCAGAGATGGCTGCTCTTTTTGGGTTTTTCCGACCCTGCCGTGGCCCTGCCGTCCTCTCTCGATTTCTGGCGGCGGTTCAGCGGGCTGTTTGTTCACCACCTGCGCTTGACCCCGGACCTGGAAGAGTTGCGCCACCTGGCTCAGGTTCCCCTGGCGGAGCAGGAGCTTACCGAGTTGCTGGAGGTCATCCCGGCGATGACCGGCGGGGAATATGTCAGCCCCGAACTCCTCTCTTCGTTGTGGTCAGAGTTAAATGAGACCTTTGCCACGGCAATCAGCGATTTCCCCGGCACTGTCGCCGATTTTATCCACCGTTTTTCACCGGACAGCCACCTGCTGGGCCGAATTTATTTTCATCTCGTGGAAAATAAAGACGCTGACGAGCCTTTTGCTTTTCTGGCGACCTATTCGACCAGGATGGGTGCGGAGGGACAATCAAAACACCTGCCGCTGAAATATGCTCTGCAGGAATACCGGGATGACAACGATAAATTGCTGGAACTGCTGGTCACCGTCCATGAGGTCGCCAGGGAGAGTGAGCTTATCGCCGGGCTGCTGGAGAGCAACGAACTCTTCTCTCCCTTGGCCTGGGATAGCGAGGATGCCTATACCTTTTTACAGGAGGTCCCGCTCTATGAGAAGGCGGGCATCCTCTGCCGCATTCCGGACTGGTGGAAGGCTCAGGGCGTCAGCGTCAGTCTCAGGGTCAGTCTGGGCGAGAGGGAGCCTGCCCTGGTGGGTATGACAGCGTTGCTTGATTTTACACCCCGGCTCATGCTGGGGGAGGAGGAGATCTCCGTTGCTGAGGTCAGGCGTCTGCTCGCCGAGGTGGAGGGTTTGGCCTTTATCAAAAACAAGTGGGTGGCCGTTGACCGGGAGCGGCTGGAACAAACCCTAGCCGCCTATGAAGAGGCGCAGAAACTGGCGGACAGCGAAGGTCTGACCCTGTCCGAGGCCATGCGCTTGCAGCTCCAGCCCCAAGCCGGGCTGTTGAAGACGGCTGATGTTGCTGTCCTGGAAGTGGAGAATGGCCAGTGGCTGCAATCGGTGTTCGCCAAGATGGCAAACCCCGGCCTGCTGCCGGAGGTGAACACGGATGATCATTTCAAGGCAAAGCTGCGGCCTTATCAGCAGGATGGCCTGCGCTGGCTCTGCGGGCTCCATGGCCTTGGTTTTGGCTGTTGTCTGGCCGATGATATGGGCCTTGGCAAAACCGTTCAGGTGCTTGCTTTTTTCAATGTCCTGTCCGGGTCGAGGCCGACCCGGAAGAAATATGCCGCTTCCCTGCTGATCATTCCCGCCTCATTGCTGGCCAACTGGGATCAGGAGATCAAGCGATTCTGGCCGGACATGAAGGTCTTTCTGGCCCATCCGGCGATGCACAAACCCCACAAGGTGTCGCTGCCGAGTGAAGAGACTCTGGACGGTCTGGATCTGGTCATCACCACCTATGCCCTGGCTCAGCGCTATGATTGGCTGATGGAATATAAGTGGCAGTATGTCATCCTGGATGAAGCGCAGGCGATTAAGAACCCCGGCACCAAGCAGACCAGGGCGGTGAAAAAAATTCCGGCGGTAAATCGCATTGTCATGACCGGTACGCCGGTGGAAAATCGCTTGAGCGATCTCTGGTCTCTCTTTGATTTTGTTAATCCCGGATTGCTGGGTACGGGCAAAGAATTTGCCTCCTTCAGTAAGGGGCTGGCCGATCACCCGGATGGCTATGGCCGGCTGCGCAGAATGATCTCTCCCTTTATCCTGCGGCGCTTAAAGAGCGACAAGTCGATCATCAACGATCTGCCCGACAAGGTGGAGATGAAGACTTGGGCCACCCTCAGCCGGAAGCAGGCGGTCATTTATCGGCAACTTGTTGACAATATCACCGAGATGCTGGAGACGACTGAGGGTATCCAGCGCAAGGGCATGATCCTGGCGGCACTGACCAAATTCAAACAGATCTGCAATCATCCCGACCAATATGCCGGGGTGGACAGCTACAATGAAAAGGAGAGCGGTAAATTTGCCAGATTGCGGGAGATCTGCACCACCATCTATGAAAAACGTGAACGGGTCCTGGTCTTCACCCAGTTCAAGGAGATGACGGCACCTCTGGCCCGGTTCCTGGAAGCGGTGTTCGAGCATCCCGGCCTTATCATCCATGGCAGCGTGCCGGTGGGGAAGCGAAAAAAAATCATCGAACAGTTTCAGTCCAGCGAGTATATTCCTTTCCTGGTGTTGTCACTGAAGGCGGGCGGGGTGGGGCTCAATCTCACCCGCGCCAACCATGTCATTCATTTTGACCGCTGGTGGAATCCGGCGGTGGAGAATCAGGCCACCGACCGTGCTTTCCGTATCGGTCAACAGAAAAAGGTGATGGTACATAAATTTATCACCAAGGGAACCATTGAAGAAAAGATCGATGAGATGTTGACTAAAAAGGCCAAACTTTCTGACAATCTGGTGGCGGCCAGTGGCGAGGCCTGGCTTACAGAGATGAAGAACGATGAGCTTGCCGACCTGTTCAGTCTGACAAAATAGGATGGCGTCGCAAAAAGTCCGACCTCCGGCGTTGCAGCGGTTTTTCAGGATATTGACATACTCTATGTATGCCTGTGCCCCTGAAAAACCACTACGCCTTGGTGGACGAAATTTTTGCTCAGCCATCTCATGCTTTTTTTTCGCGTGCGTCAAATAGAGAGAATTATCGATGAATTATTATGAACATTATCCCCAATATGTCACCGTGGCTGAAAAAAGAGCCAAGGCGGAAAAAAGGATCAAACAGCTACGGAAAAAGAACCCCGACCTGCGACCGGTCATTCTCCAAGGCCGGGCCCTGGCTCGGACCTGGTGGGGCAAGGCATGGAATAAAAACCTTGAAAGCTACGCCGATTACAGTAACCGCATCGGCCGGGGCCGCAGTTATGTCCGGCATCTGGCCGTGGTCGATCTGCAGATTGCTCCCGGCAAGGTAACGGCGCTTGTCCAGGGCTCCCGCGGCAAGCCCTACGAGGTACTGATCAGCATTGCCAAAATGAAGCAGCAGAACTGGCAGACCATCAAGAAAGAGTGTCAGTCCAGACTCTCCTCCCTACCTGATCTACTGGCCGGAAAATTCCCCAAGGGTCTGCAGGAAATTTTCATGATCCAAGGCAAAGGGCTATTCCCCACCCCGACAGAAATAGCCTTTGACTGCAGTTGCCCGGACTGGGCCTCCATGTGTAAACATATTGCCGCCGCTCTCTATGGCGTCGGCGTGCGCCTCGATGAAGATCCGGCCCTGTTTTTCACCTTACGACAAGCGGCTCTGAATGACCTGGTCAGCCAGGCGGTACAGGGCAAGACCGCCAGCATTTTGGGGGAAGACACGGCAAAGGGCAGCAAGGTTATTGCTGATGATAAACTGGCCGATCTGTTCGGCATTGAGATGGATGATTTTGGTTCCGCCACGCCAACGAAGGGGCAGGCGAAGAGACGCAAACCCGCGACCAAAAAAACAACCAAATCAATGAAAACGGCTGCGCAAGACGGCTTGCAGGGCCATCCCACGGCCACTGCGCTGGTTGTCCATTGTATAGCCGGCAGCAAGGGCGGACTCAGTATCAAAGACCTGCAGCAGGCCACAGGTTTTCCGGCCGGGAAGCTGTATGGTATCCTGGCCCGCTTGAAGCAGACGGGCCGGGTGAAGAACCCGGCGCACGGCATTTATTGTCGAATCTGAAGCGCGCCGATGAAGAGTAAAGGGGGAACTGATAAAATCACTTCAGTTTCCAGGTTGTCCCCGCCGGAGAATCGAGGAGCTCGATGCCGCGTGCGGCCAGAAGATCACGGATTTCATCGGAGCGGGTAAAGTCTTTTTCAGCCCGTGCCTGTTTGCGCTGTGCGATCATTTCTTCGATTTCTTCTTGGCTGATATCGAGCTTGGTCAGTCCGGCCAGCTTGACCTTTTCCAGCCAGATTGCCGGAACAGAATGATAAATACCGAGCACTTCACCGAGTTCCAGGGTCGTCGCACGCAGATCACGGACCTGGGCCACCAGATCGGCTTTCTTGCGGAACTTCTTGGTGGCCACCAGCCGGTTCATGGTGCGCACCCCTTCGAAAAGATGGGCGATGGCCAGGGCGGTATTGAAATCATCATCCATCGCCTCGCGAAATTTGGCTTCCAGCTGCGCCCCCGCAGAGCTTTCCACCTCAGACGCAGCGACTCCTTCGACAGCTTGATCCGCCACCAACAGCGCCTCGTAGAAACGGCTTAACCCCGCCTGTGCCTCAACCAGATTCTGGTCCGAAAAATCGATCGGTGAGCGGTAATGTGAAGTCAGGATGAAGAATCGCACCACTTCAGGGTCGTAGGTTTTTAAAATGTCGCGGATGGTAAAGAAGTTGCCGAGCGACTTGCTCATCTTCTCCTGATTGACATTGACAAAACCGTTGTGCAACCAGTACTTGGCAAAGGGTTTGCCGCTGGCTCCTTCACTCTGGGCGATCTCGTTCTCGTGGTGAGGAAAGATCAGGTCGCGGCCACCCCCGTGGATATCGAAGCTGTCA
>JADFVC010000245.1 GCA_015222355.1 Chloroflexota bacterium
ACACAGGAGTGCTTGCAGGAATTCCGGGTGCCGGTAAACTCGGCTGGGAAGCAGTCTCAGGCGGTGACTTCCGCTCCTGCGATACAGCAGGGGCGACAGCTGTAGCAGCAATCTTTTCCTTGACCGGGGGCCGTTTTTTCGGTGGCTTAAAATAGTTGGCACCACAAATAGCGACAGTCATTCCAGGTTTTTTATCCGGTGTCTGTTCTACGCCGGTCAGGTACCCCTCATCCCAGAGATCAAGTTTGACGTTGTAGCCCAGGGTCGCCAGTTGGGCAAGGACACGCGCCAGGTCATGAATCCCCGAGCGCCGGCCGTTTGATGAATCGATGGCAAAAGCATGATGTTCACGTTCGCCCAAAATGGCCTTGACCATCCCGGTCATACGGGCACCGGGGCCGACCTCGACAAAGGTCCGCACTCCCGCCCGGTACATATTTTCGATTTCCGCAACAAAATCAACCGGCTTTGCCAGCTGTTCGGCGAGTAACTCTTTGGCATTCTTTTCTGCCGCCGGATAAATTTTACCGGTGGTATTCGAATAAACACTCGCTGTTGCCTTGGCGAACAGCTTGTCTGCCAGCGCCACAGCAAAAGGCTCACTGGCCCCTGCCACCAGCGCACTGTGAAAAGCGGCAGAAACAGCAAGTTGCTTGAATCTTAATCCCCGTTTTTCCAGAATCGATGCAGCTTTTTCAATTTCACCGGTGGCGCCGGAAAGAACACCCTGTTCAGGCGTGTTCCGGTTGGCCAGAACCAGGTCCAACTGTTCCTCAGCAAGAACCGTTTCTATCCGGGACAAGGGGGCGGAAACGGCGAGCATTGAACCAAGGTCCCCCTGCCCGGCAGCCATCAATTCTCCCCGCAGTCGCGAAAGCTCGAACAGGGTCGGCCGGTCAACGACCCCGCCTGCACAGAGAGCCGTCAGCTCCCCATAACTGTGACCGGCATAAGCATCCGCACTGACACCGAAGCCTGCCAACACCGCCCTGGCACCAAGGCTGACCGCACCGAGAGCCGGTTGGGCGTTCTCCGTCCGGCGCAAGTGTGACTCGACAACACTTTGGGCCTGTTCATCGAAGGTTGGTTGGGGATAGATCAGGCCTGAAAGCTGACCACCCATCCTGTCAGCAAGAGTGTTATCTGCAACCTGCAAGACATTTAAAAATTGGGGAAACTGGATCGCCAGGTCCCTGAGCATGCCCGGATACTGAGCCCCTTGCCCCGGAAACAACATCGCCAGGTTACCGGCGGATTCCCCGCGGGCAAAGAAACTGCCATCCGGGGTACTCCAGCTGTTTTGACCGGCATTTTTCGACAACAGGCTCAGCGCTGTTTTTAATTGTGCCGACCGCTTGGTTTTCTCTCGATCGATCACCAGGGCAAGACGACAGGTTTGATTCGGAGCAAACTTTTGCCGACTTTGCGCGGCCGCCAAGCGCACTGCCGCCCAGTCTGCTGCAGCGGGAAAATCCTCTAACATCTGCCCTAACTGTGTTTCATCCGACGCACTGAAAATGGCCAGTTGCACATCGCCCTGCCAGTCAACAACCGTTTTCTGCGGCTGATGTTCTTCGAGCAGACAATGGAAGTTGCTGCCGCCGAAGCCAAGCGCACTGACGGCGGCGCGGCGCGGGTGGTCGGCACGCGGAATCCAGGGGCGAGCTTCCGTATTGATATAAAAGGGAGTCTGCGCGGACACCACGGCAGCTTGTGGTTTCGTGACTTTGATCGTTGGCGGAAGGGTCTTGTAATAGAGGGCCAGAGCCGCCTTGATCAAACCGGCAGCCCCGGCTGCGGCCTTGGTATGACCAATTTGCGACTTGATCGAGCCGAGCGCACACCATGGCTTGTCAGCCGAGCCGAAGACCTCGCGCAAAGCAGAGATCTCAACGGCATCACCGACCTTGGTCCCCGTACCGTGCCCTTCGACCAGTTCAATCGATTCAGGCGACACGCCGGCCTGCTGATAAGCCCGCATAAGCGATTTTTTCTGCCCGGCAGCACTCGGTTCATAGATCGCAGCACCGCGGCCGTCACTTGAGGTGCCGATACTCTTGAGAACGGCGTAGATCCTGTCACCATCGCGTTCAGCATCAGCCAGCCGCTTCATCACGATGATCCCCAGGCCCTCACCGAGAGTCGTGCCATCAGCATCCGCGGAAAAAGATCGCGCATGGCCTGAAGGGGAAAGAGCAGGAGTTTTACTGAAACAGGTGTACATAAAAATGTCATTGAAGGTGTCGATGCCACCGGTGACAACCATGTCCGAACGTCCGGCGGCCAGCTCCAATGCCGCCAGGTTCAAGGCACTTAACGAACTGCCGCAGGCCGCATCAACGACACAGTTGGTCCCGCCGAAATCGAAATGCTTACTGATGCGTCCGGCGACGACATTCCCGAGCAGGCCCGGGAAAGAGTTTTCCTGCCAGGGGACATAAGAATCTGAAATTCGCCGCATGACATCTTCAGCAATGGCATCAGCGATTCCGGCATCTTTCAGCGCGTCCCGCCAGCGTGGAAAGCCGAGTCGGGCACCCAATGGAAGAACCAGTTCCAACGTCCCGGTGATGCCGAGGATGACACTGACCCGATCACGATCATAATCTTTCTCAACGCCATAACCGGCATCACGCAATGCCTGGTCAACAGCCACCAGACCCAGCAGTTGTGACGTATCGATAGCTTCCAGGGCATTCGGCAAAATGCCGTATTCCATCGGGTTGAAGTCGATCGGGGAAAGAAAACCGCCATGCTTGGCATAGACCTTATCGGCAGCCTTGGGATCGCTATCAAAGTACTCATCGGAACGCCAGTGGGTTTCCGGCACTTCGGTGATCGCATCAACCCCTTTTTTGATATTCGTCCAGAACGTTCCGGTGTCGGCTGCCTGAGGGAAAAGACTGCCAATGCCGACAATGGCCAGTGGTGTCATGACTGGAACGGACTGTGATTTGTCATCTCCGCTGTTATTTTTCAACTGAGATACTCCTTGATCAATTCGACTTCGAGAGGGGTGTTGACGGTACTGTCGATCGCCAACTGACCACCCTGCTGTTTGAATTGGTTCGCCCGCAACAACACGGCTGCGCCGAACAAGATATTATATGCAACAGTGACCACTTGACGTTGCGCCGGGTCTTCCAGGAATGAGCCCCTGGCCCATTCGTTAAAAGCCCCCATGGCGGGACCGCACCAGATCTGATAATCAATTTTGCGGGTTGGATCACCCTGGTTGGCCCAGACCGGGGACTGACCCAGATACCAGCGAAAAACCAGAGCCATTTTATATTTCGGATCAGCTTGCGCTTTTTCCACTTGGCGCGGGTCACGGTTCAGGAAATAACTGCGCGTCTGTTCCCAGATTGTCTCCAGCGGCGTCCGGAAAAATGACTTTTCAAGCTTTTCCCGTTCTTCATACGGAATCTCATCAATGCTACCGTAAGCCCGGTATATTTCGTACAATTTACCCGCACGGATCGAGAACATGGTGCCGCGTTTAACAACCTGAACCTTAACTCCCATTTCGAACATATCCCCGGAGGGAGCCATGGTAATATCGGCCTGGCGAGTCTCGGCCAGCATCTGCCGCACTGCGTCACAGGTTCCTGATTCGATACAGGCCTGATTCACCGAACCGGTGACCAGATAAGCGGCCCCCATGGAAAAGGCCGCCAACGCGGACGCCGGCGTTGCAATGCCGCCACCAAGGCCAAGGCGCAATTTTTGCTGAAAATTGTATTGCTGCTGATATTTTTCCTTTTGTGCCAGAATGGTCGGAAAAAGTGCCAGTGCCGGACGATTGTCGGTATGCCCTCCGGAATCCGCCTCGACGGTTACGTCCCGGGCCATCGGAATTTCGCCCGCCAGAGAGGCCTGTTCCTCAGTCAAATCACCCGCCGAAACCAGCTCACGTAAGAATTTCTCCGGCGGCGGCGAAAGGAATCTGGCAGCAACCTCTTCACGGGAAACCTTGGCAATCACCCGATTCGGTGTGACAATCTGTCCGGAAGCAGCGCGGTAGATACCATGAGTTCGATAGCGTACCACCGGTAACGTCAATGCCAGAAAGGCCGACGCTTCAATCAAACGGACGTCCTTACGCAGGTACAGGTCAATTAATGCTTTCTCCAGTTCAGGCTCGTTCGGGCTATGAATCAGGTTAAAGCCGAACGGTATGTCATCCGCCGACTGAAGTTGTTCAATCGCGGTTTCCACCTGCTGCAAATCCAAGCCGGCGGCCCCGAAAAATCCGAGCATCCCGGCCTCTCCAAAAGCCTTGACCATGGCAACCGAGCTGATCCCCTTGGCCATGGAGCCACCAACATAAGGCAAGCGAATCTGGTGATCCTGACAAAAACTTCGATCACCGAGACTTTCCAGTGCACAGGGCAGCACCATCCCGGGAAAAGACTCGCCCTGCCCGACATTTTTACCGGACACGCCTCGTCCGATGGGAACTAAACAGCTTCGATCCCCGGACTTCTTGATAGCCAGCGGCTTGTCGATTTGACGTAAAGCATCCAGCACTGGGTCAACAGCAGGTTTTGCTGCCATCCCTGCGACCATTTTCTGCAAATTGCCAATACTCAAAAAAAGCTCCCTGAGGGATAGGCGTTTGTTATCCGTTTAACTTTCAACAAAACACATATTTTGTCACCAAGTGTTCGTACAAATCAAGGTTTTTAACCGTTTTTTGCCGGGCCTAGATGGGATAAGGAAGTGATTTTGATGCCTGGACGTTTTGAGGTGCCGATGAGTTCTTATAAACCCCTTACCAGTTATTCCTGATACACTCGCAAAAAGTCATGAGATGGCTAAGCAAAAATTTCGACCGACAAGACGTAGTGGTTTTTCAGGGGTTAAGGCATACATATGGTATGTCGAGGTCCTGAAAAAACGCTGCAACGCAGTAG
>JADFVC010000003.1 GCA_015222355.1 Chloroflexota bacterium
ACCGAGAGCCACCAGCACCGACACCAGCGCTTCGGTTGCCGGCAGCAAGTCAGGATTCTCCCGCAACGCCTTTTCCAGCGATTTTCGGGCATCCTTTCTTTGGCCGCAGCGAGCTTGGGCAGATCCCAATTCGAACCAGTAAAGGTCATCCTGCTCTGCCCCCGAAAGGCCCTGCCAACTCAACAACGCCTCTCCATCCTGACCCGCATGGGCAAACAGAAAGCCCTCCAGGAATTGCTCACTTTTGTGCCGGTAGCGTTCAGCAAGGTCCGGCGGGTAAGAGATCAACACCAACTCCAGTCGACTGTCGAGATCCGGAAAATCACTTTCCTCATGAGTTGATGGCGGCAGTTTCTGCGGGGCACAACGACTACAGGAAACATTGGACAACGCTTCCGGCACATCTTCAATGGTCGGCTGAAGCGGTTTCACGCTCGCTGCTTCAATCTTCCTGCGCAACTCGGCACTACAGACCTGCTGCAGAGCCAATTGCAGATGTTCGTCAGCCCGCTCTGACTCCCCGGCTCGCTGAAAACCGCAAGCCTCGTCCAGGTTCAGTCGAGCCAGTCCATCACCGGCAGCGGCCGCTAAGCGCTCTACTTCGGCGACCTCTTCTGTGGGCAAACTCTGTCCCTGCAGCTGCTCGGCCAACAACCGGGCATCGGCAAAACGCTTCTGTGCCAGCGCTTTACGCAAGCCATCAACGGAGGCACCGCCACCGAATAATTTTCCCAACCAACCCATGAAAATACGTCCTTTGATTATAGAATTTTTTCAGAAGAGGCGATCGATGGTTTCGAAATCGAGTTCGCTCTCAGCCAGTTGCTGTATCAGAGCAATTTTTTCCTCGTCATCTGCGCGGATTTTGGCGACATCCTCTATGATGGTCGTATAAATTTTCGCCATCGTATTGGTCGAACGCATGTAGGGTATCCCGGCATCGTCGAGAACCCGCTGGACAATATCGGCAACCGGTGCAACCCCCGAGATGACCAGACCGGCAATTTTAGCCTGGTATTCGGGAAGATGATAGAGCGTCGCCAGCATGACCAGCACTTCGTCCCGGCTACTGGTGACAACCAGCAGAGTCGAATCGAGCAGTTTATCAATGACCCGCTGGGTTGAAGCCGCCCCCAGTTGGAAATGATGGGTAATTCGGCGGGCATCTTCCGGCGCAGCATGCAACTCAAGCTTCAGCAGTTCCGAGAGATACTTCAATGTCGGGTTGGCGAGGATCGGCGAATAGTTAAACCCCCCGATCACCCTGATGCCACTCTCCTTGAACGCCAAACGGAGATAATGCAGGGTCGTGTCCCGCTTCTCCTTCAGCAACTTGTTCGGCAGCACCACCCGAACCTCGGCACCGGCTTCCCGAAAGAGGGCCAGATTCAGGTTTATCGCGTCAATGACGTTGCCGATCCCGCCACCGGCAACCATCAGCACCGGGGCATTCAGACGTTTCGCCAGCTGGGCATTGTTCAAACCGATCACCGAACCGACCCCGGCATGCCCGGCCCCCTCGATAATCAGAAAATCACACTTGTCTTCCAATGCGGCCGTCGCCCGGTAGATCTGTTCCAGATAAAGTTGCGGATCGATCTTTCCATCAAGAACATCGCGGGTTGTCTGCGGCTGCAGCACCACCGGCGACATGAGTGACAGATCCTTATCCATATCGAAAACATGCGCTATGAGCGCCGCATCAACATCGACATCCCGCCCCCGGCAACTGATTCTTTTCGGGCCGAACGGCTTGATGAAACCAATCCTTTGGTACTTCCTACGTGCCAGATGCAACAAAGACAGGCTGGTTGTGGTTTTACCGCAGTGCTGATCGGTCGCGGCGATAAAGATTTTCTTGCACATAAACCGTCTCCTTGGGAGGGGAGGAAGTGCGGATTACATTAAAATCAAAATTAGCATGGCTGCCGGGCGGCATCAAGACAGGAAGAGATTACGCTCTTTGATAAACTCAGGGTGAAATTTTTGCAACAGTTCATCAACCACGATCAGGTTGGCTTCCAATGCCATCGCTCCCTTGTTTCTGGTCAGATCGATGCTGTCGTCCGCCTGCAATTGACCGATACCGTAATAGCGACAGAAATCACTTGCCAGGCAAAGAATCGCACAAATCGTAAAGGCTTCCCCATCTTCATCCCGCAGTTTTTCGAATTCATGGTGATGCTGGGTGGCTTTGACGAGTGTTTTCGGGTAATTCCAGTAGTCGAGCAGGGCTGCCCCGACCAACTCGTGAGAGTAGGCAAAAAGGGCGCGCTCGACATCCCGCAGGCTACCCCTCCCGGCATCAACAATCCGGACCACTTCTTTGTAGAGATCCTTGTTACGATTCATCATCACCACTTTGCCGATATGGTGCTGTAAGCCGGCCAGATAGGCCTCATTTTTATCGATTTCGGTCAGCTGGTCAGCAAGCATCCGGCTGGCCACGGCGCTGCCGATCGACATTTCCCACAAGCGTCGCTCCAGTAGACCATAGGTTTTATGCGCAGTACGCAAACTGCTTTCCAGAGCGAGATTTTTCAGGACATTTTCACCAATAACAATAATCGCCCGATCGACGGTGGTGATCTGTTTTTGTTGCTCATAGAAGGCCGAATTAGCCATCCGCATCAGCCGTGCTGAAACCACCGGGTCCAGGGATACGGCGTTGGCGAGTTCCTTGATCGTCAGATCCGGTTTCCGCAACAGTTCAAGTATCTTGCTCGCCACAACCGGTGACGGTGGAAGCTCTCCCATGTTTTTGATGATCGTACTGAAATCCGTATAGGTCGCCATACTGCCCGTCACCTCACCTGTTCCTGAAGCCCCGCAGCAATCCTGCGCAACTCTTCGCCGAAAGCGAGGATCTCCTCTTCCCGACTCTGCCAGGAACACATGAAGCGGGCATGGCCGGAACCGATAAACGTGTAGAAATGCCACCCGGCGTCATGCAGTGCATTAATCAAGGGTTCCGGCATCTGCACAAAGACCGCGTTGGCCTGCACCGGATGCACCAGTTGAACCACATCCAACGACTGTAATTGCTCCGCCAGCAACTTTGCGCAGCGATTGGCATGGGCAGCATTCTGTAAAAGGATCCCCTGCTGTAACATGCTGGCCCAGGGTGCGGATAAAAAACGCATCTTCGAGGCCAGCTGGCCCGCTTGTTTACATCGATAATCAAATTCCTCTGCCAGTTGCCGGTCGAAAAAGACCACCGCTTCACCGACAGCCATGCCGTTTTTGGTGCCACCGAAAGTCAACACATCGACCCCGACCTGCCAGGTTATTTCCTTGGCCGACAGATTGAGAGTCGCGAGCGCGTTGGCGAAACGGGCGCCATCCATATGCAACTGCAGCTGATGGCGTTTGGCCAGATCATCGACAAGCTGCAATTCCTCGCGCGAATAAACCGTCCCCAGCTCGGTCGCCTGAGTAATACTCAGCACTTTCGGTTTTGGATAATGGATATCGGTGCGTCGCTCAACGGTCCGGGTCACGGCATCAGGATCAATCTTACCGGCAGCTCCAGGGACGAGAAGAATCTTGGTGCCGTTAGAAAAAAACTCCGCCGCCCCACATTCATCCGTTTCCACGTGGGCCATCTCGTGACAGATGATGCTGTGATAAGAACGGCAGAGGGCGG
Source organism: Chloroflexota bacterium (assembly GCA_015222355.1). Lineage (GTDB taxonomy): Bacteria > Desulfobacterota > Desulfuromonadia > Desulfuromonadales > Geopsychrobacteraceae > Malonomonas. The sequence continues at coordinate 3,647 of JADFVC010000003.1, forward strand.
CCAGTGCCAGTGAATTAGCAGCAGTGCCATTGAAGACGAAAAAAACCTGACAGTCGGTCTCAAAAAATTCACGTAACTGGTCACAGGCTTTCGCCGTCCAGGGGTCGTCACCATAGGAATTGACATCGCCACTATTTGCTTCTGCCATGGCT
>JADFVC010000246.1 GCA_015222355.1 Chloroflexota bacterium
TCCATCCTGCTCAGCAGAGCCGGGCTGGCAGAGTCGGCCGAGATGAAAACCAGGTCGGGCTGTTGCAGCATCACTGCTTCCAGGCTGGGATTGGTATAGCCGCCGACCTGTGGTTTGCTGAGGGCTTGCTCGGGATAGGTGCAGAAGCTGGTGACCCCCGCAACGCGATCGTCGAGACCCAGGGCGAAGAGGATTTCGGTCACGCTGGGTACCAGGGAAACGATCCGTTGCGGCGCCTCGGGAACCTCCACGCTGCGCCCCATGGCATCGGTCCAGGAAATGGCCATCGCCGACAGAGGCAGGGCAAAACAGAAGAGTAACAGATAGACTGTAGTGATTCGGATCACGGACCACCTTTACGACAGACTGACGGATTCAGTTCAAAGTCAAACGGATATATAAAACAAAACAATCAGCTATTGTCAGCTGTTATTGATACTGGAGCACTTCATGTTCTCGAAAATGTCAAACTGTGTCAATCCCCCCGGAAATTCCGGGGGGATTGCTAACAACCACTTCTCAAAAATAGGCCGTAATGCCGACAAAAAGCTGCCGCGGCGGCATCGGATAACCGGGACTTTCCTCATACTCCTCGTCAAACAGATTTTTCACCGAAATTTCGGCTTCAAGCTCCAAACCTTTATTGAGCATAAACGGACGGGTCAGCGAGGCATCCATCACAAAGTGATCCTTATCTTCCCGCGAAGTCTCCGGATAATAATACATATAACGACCATCAAGGCGGAGGCGAGCACCTTCGACCGGCCCGACATCCAGGTAGAGATGGGCTTGGTGGCGTGGCTTGCCGTCCAGAAATTCATCGGATTTTTCATTCTTCGGATGCAGATAGGTGTAGTTCGCACCGGTTGCGAACAACGGGTGCAGGCGCAGCTTGGTGCCCGCTTCGAAACCCCAAATGCGGGCTTCACTGATGTTGGATGGCGTCCAGACACCACTGCCGTTCTGTGCCCATTCAATCAAATCCTCGGCATCACGTAGAAACAGGGTCAGAGAAAGATCCCCCATTTCATTCAGCCGCTGATCGAGGGCCAGTTCATACTCCCAGGCCGTTTCCGGAACCAGATCGGGATTCCCTATGGCATAGCCAACATCAGGCCAGAAGCGATCGTTAAGGGTCGGGGCACGAAAGGCTTTCGCGGCAGAAACCCGCACGCGGGTCGATTCACTCAGGGAGAATAGCGCTGCAGCCCGAGGACTGGTCTCGTTATCAAAATCGGCATGAGCATCGTAACGCAAACCCAAAAGCAGGGTAACCCAAGGGGTCGCCTTGATTTCGTACTGGCCGAACGCTGACCAACGATCTTGATCTTTCTTGCCATTGGTCGTGGAATCGATTTCGTCCCGATAAACATCCCCACCGAACAGCAGACTGTGGGGACCGTTTTGTGCTGCCGCTTGAAGTTCTGCACCCAGGGTTTTCAGGATATGGATATCGTGAGACGGAAACCATCCGGCCGAATCTTTATATTCGCTACGTTGCCGCCCGTAAATCCCTCGCGCAACCATATCGAGAGGACCAACCGGACCGGTTAAAGACAAAGATGTTTGGGTATTTCTGTCCCACTGGCGGGCTTGAGGGCTGGGAAAGGATGTCGATCCCGGCACTCCAATCTCTTTGTCCAAGTGGTTGGCCGAAACTTTCAGATCGTACCCCGCCCCCAGATCGAAGCCGAGCAAGCCGTCAAAACTGTGTTGCTCCAGGTCTGAGTTTTCTCGGAACCCGTCGGAACGATCCAGTTTAGCACCAAGATGGTAGCGAAACCGATCCAGTTTTTGCGAAGTTGATACACTCAAATTCCGGGACTCGAAACGCCCCTCTCTCCAACTAAGGCGAGTCAAAGGTTCGGTTTCAGGGGTATGGGTAATAATCTGAATGACTCCGCCGAGAGCATTTGAACCATACAGAGCAGCCGATGGTCCACGCAACACCTCAATCCGCTCAATCTCCCCCAGCGCCACCGGCAGGTCACTCAGATTGAACTGCCCGTTCTGCGCTGAATTGAGTCGGACTCCGTCAAGAAGCACCAATACTTGCGCCGCTGCCGAACCACGGATGCTGGGGCTGGCGAGAGCCCCGGCTGGACCATGGCTGAGCACCTGCAGTCCGACGGTGTCACGCAGTACTTCGTCCAGACGGGTGGCGCCGGTAGCGGCAATCTCATCGGCGGTGATCACCGTAATGGAGGCGGCGACCTGGGAGATCGGCCGGGGGGTCCGGGTGGCGGTAACCACCACCGGTTCCAACGTAGTGGTCGCCGCATACCCTGGGCCAGCAGCCAGAACCGCGAGACCGGCCATAATCGCACACAAAACCTTCTTCATCTTTATCCTCTCTTCCTCTTTTGTTCCCCGACCATAGGTGGGTGCAAAAAGGAGGCAAAACACAAAGAAGCCCGCGCACCTTTTCAAGTGCGCGGGCTTCTCGTATTTGAAGTGCCGCTTGATCCACCCTCCCATTCCGGGGAGGTTGTTGTGGGTGTCCATTCCGGCAGGTCTTCTGGCTCGCGAATCGTCCTCGGGGCCACCTTCCCAGCCTTAACGGCCAGTGGTCTAAAGCCCTTCGTCCTCGCTCACAGCGGCGGATCCGCGGGGGATTTGCACCCCTCTTCCCTATCAAGCCCTTGCGGGCACCGATGGACAACTGATTAAATTTTCACAAAACCAATACAGCGAAAGAACAAATCCTGTCAAGAAAAAACGGGCGGCTCAACACACCCCCTGTCTTTCCCGGCACGCTTGTCTACACCCAGTCAGCCTGTCAACCAACTGCTCAGAGGGATGTCCCGAATGGCGTTAGTTTAAGGGTTCGTAGCACGATACCCCAGCAAAACCGGGACTGTCCCCACCGGCTCCTGAGCGAAGGCGAAGGGTGGGGGCTGTCCCA
>JADFVC010000247.1 GCA_015222355.1 Chloroflexota bacterium
GATACGGTGACCGGGTCGCGCACTGCCATCGCTATGGCCCGTGAGGGGGGATTGGGGATTATTCACAAGAACATGAGCCCGGAAGCTCAGGCGACGGAAATTGATCAGGTGAAGAAATCGGAGAGCGGCATGATTGTCGATCCGATCACCATGGATCCGGATCAGAAGATTTACGAGGCACTGGCCGTTATGGAGAAATACCGCATTTCCGGGGTGCCGGTGACTAAGAAAGGCAAGTTGGTCGGTATTTTGACGAACCGGGATCTGCGTTTTGAAACCAACCTGGAACAGTCGATCAGCGACGTGATGACCAAAGATAAACTGGTCACGGTTCCTCCCGGAACGGCCTTGGAAGAGGCCAAACAGCATCTGCATGAACACCGCATCGAAAAACTGCTGGTGGTTGATGACAACTTTGCCCTGAAGGGGCTGATCACGATTAAAGATATTGAGAAGGTCCGTAAATACCCCAACGCCTGTAAGGATGAACTGGGTCGTCTGCGGGTCGGTGCTGCCGTGGGGGTGGGTGCCGATCTTGAAGAGCGGGCTGCGGCACTGGTGGCCGTCGGTGTCGACCTGCTGGTGGTCGACACGGCCCACGGCCATTCGCAGGGAGTTATCGAGGCTGTCGCCCAGGTTCGCAAAAACTACCCGGAGGTGCAGCTGATGGCGGGGAATATCGCGACCGGCGCAGCCGCGGTTGCACTGATCGACGCGGGAGTCAATGCGGTCAAGGTCGGTATCGGGCCGGGCTCAATTTGTACCACCCGCGTGGTCGCCGGGGTCGGGATGCCGCAGATTACAGCCATCCGCGATGTGGCCAAAGTGACCCATGCTGCCGGTATCCCGTTGATTGCCGACGGCGGGATCAAGTTCTCCGGTGACCTGCCGAAAGCGGTGGCAGCCGGTGCCGATATCATCATGATCGGTTCCCTGTTTGCCGGGACCGAAGAATCTCCCGGTGAAACCATCCTTTATCAAGGACGGACCTATAAGTCTTATCGCGGCATGGGCAGTCTCGGGGCGATGAAGCAGGGGAGCAAGGACCGTTATTTCCAGGCCGATGAAGAAGATGTCAAGCTGGTTCCGGAGGGGATTGAAGGCCGGGTTCCCTTTCGTGGCCCACTCTCCGATAACATTCACCAGCTCATTGGTGGCTTGCGCTCGGGCATGGGTTATACCGGCTGTCGGACGATTAAAGAGCTGCAACAGAACGGCCAGTTTGTGCGCATTACCAATGCCGGGCTGCGTGAATCTCACGTGCATGATGTCACCATCACTCAGGAAGCTCCCAACTATCGCATGGAAAGAGGGAACTAACCCGATGTCCGACCTCCATAGCGAAAAGATCCTGATCCTCGATTTCGGCTCCCAATATACCCAGTTGATTGCCCGTCGGGTGCGCGAATCGCACGTGTACTGTGAATTGCATCCCTTCGATATGGGCTTACAGGAAATCAAGGATTTCAATCCGCAAGGGATTATTCTCTCCGGCGGTCCGAAGTCGGTTTACGATGAAGGTGCCCCGGTCATTGAAGAAGAGCTGTTTGAGCTGGGGGTTCCGGTCCTGGGGATCTGCTACGGTATGCAGCTGATGAGTTGTCATTTCGGCGGTAAAGTTGTTCCGGCCGGCAAACGGGAATACGGTCATGCCGACCTGGAAGTATTGGCTACTCCCGGCCCGTTGTTTGATGGTTTTTTTGCCGATGGTAAAAGTCCGGTCTGGATGAGTCACGGTGATCATGTCGAAACCATGCCGGAAGGTTTTGAGGTGATCGCCGGAACCGCCAACGCCCCGGTTTGCGGTATCCAGAATGTTGCCCGTAATCTCTACGGTGTGCAGTTCCACCCCGAGGTCGACCACACCCCGCGTGGTGATGTGTTGCTCAATATCTTTGTCCGTAAAATCTGTCATTGTCGTGGCAACTGGACGCCGGGACAGATTATTGAAGATGCCGTAACCCGTATCCGTGAACAGGTCGGTCGTGATCAGGTGATTCTCGGCCTGTCCGGTGGAGTGGATTCTTCGGTGGCGGCGGCCTTGATTCATAAGGCGATCGGTGATCAGCTGCACTGCGTCTTTGTTGACAACGGCCTGCTGCGGCTCGATGAGGGTGACCAAGTGATGGCGACCTTTGCCGGCAACATGGGCGTCAAGGTCATCCGGGTGAATGCTCAGCAGCGTTTTTATACTGCTCTGGCCGGCGAGACCGATCCGGAAAAGAAACGCAAAATCATCGGCAACCTGTTTGTCGATATCTTTGAAGAGGAATCGAACAAAATTGACAACGCCAAGTGGTTGGCGCAGGGGACCATCTACCCCGATGTCATCGAATCGGCCGATGCCAAGACCGGCAAGGCGCACAAGATCAAGAGTCATCACAATGTCGGTGGTCTGCCCGATTATATGAAGCTGAAACTGCTGGAGCCGCTGCGCGAACTGTTTAAGGACGAAGTCCGGGCCATTGGTGAAGAGTTGGGCCTGCCGCACCAGATGGTCTGGCGTCATCCCTTCCCCGGACCCGGTCTGGGGGTGCGGATTCTCGGCGAAGTCAAGGAAGAATACTGCGAAATCCTCCGTCGTGCCGATGCTATTTACATGGAAGAGCTTTACGAGACCGGCCACTACCACAAGATCAGCCAGGCGTTCGCGGTCTTTCTGCCGGTTAAATCGGTCGGTGTTATGGGCGATGGCCGGACTTACGAATATGTGGTTGCGTTGCGTGCTGTCGAGACCAAGGATTTCATGACTGCCGGCTGGTATCCGATGCCCTACGCAGACCTGGCGCGGATCAGCAACCGCATCATCAATGAGGTTAAGGGGATTAACCGGGTGACCTACGATATTTCCAGTAAACCGCCCGCAACGATAGAGTGGGAATAGCGTTCGGGACATTTTTTATTTCAAGGGCTGTCGGGAATTCCGACGGCTCTTTTACTTTGACGAGAGGTAACTATTCAGCACAGTACAAAAGACTGTCATTCCGGCAGGATTTTAGCCGGAATCCAGAGTTTAGAAAACAGAAAGGCTGGATCCCCGATAGCAGCACTCGGGGATGACAGGCGTTTTTTCTCCTGATCTGATAATGCTGAATAGTTACGACGAGAGTA
>JADFVC010000248.1 GCA_015222355.1 Chloroflexota bacterium
CCGGGGACACCTTACTTAATTTATACGACAGGTAGATGCGTAGAGTGTCCTCAGAATACCGTAATCACATTGAGATCTTTCATGTCACAGGAAAAACCAGCCGACCATCACGAAGAAGGGATAGAAATCCCGTACGATCAGATCAATCCGGAGACGCTGCGGAATATGATCCAGGAGTTTGTGTCAAGAGACGGGGCGGATTGGGGTGATGACGGCTGTACGCTGGAGGATAAGGTGAAACAGGTTCTCCGGCAGCTGCGCAACAAAAAGGTTAAGGTTGTTTTTGACCTGAAGTCTGAAACGGCGAATATTGTTGTCTGCCGTTGAATCGGGAATGCAGGGGGCACGCTGAACCTCCCCCGACACGGGGACACTTACACGTAGGTGTCCCCCGGAAGTGTCCCCAATTATACCGGCTCCCTTCTGCACCTGATTGTATCCTCCCACCCATGCGATAGAATTGTTTTGCACTCTTCCAGACAAGCTCAGGAGGTTTTCGCATGACCGGTCTTCTGCTCCGCTGGCTGATTCTCAGCATGGCAATTATGGCGGCCGCCTACCTGTTCGCGGGGATCCATGTGAGCGGTTTCGGCTCCGCCCTGTTTGCTGCCCTGGTTTTAGGGATTCTGAATGCGCTGCTCCGGCCGATCCTGTTCATCCTGACCCTGCCGATCAATATCCTGACCCTGGGCCTGTTCACGTTCGTGATCAATGCCCTGCTGCTGATGATGACATCAGGCATCATCGGCGGTCTCGTGGTGGACAGCTTCGGCTCCGCCCTGCTCGGTTCGCTGATCATCAGCCTGGTGAGCTGGCTGCTCAGTTCGTTCATTAACGACCAGGGGCGGGTCGAATCGATCGACATCGAACTGCGCCGGCGGCGCGGCGATCACTGGGAATAAGCGGGACACTTCCGGAGGACGAGACATATGACCTTCGACGAACGCCGGGGACACTTACATGAGGGTGTCCCGCAGAAGTGTCCCCAAAGAAAAAATTTTCCCTTTGACACTCCAATCTCTCAGTGTTATCTTCTGAACAACACTTCCGACCGACGGTCGGTCGGAAGTGTTGAGATAAACTCACAGTGGAAAACAAATCATGGAACGAGACGAAAGACGACAACTGATCATGGATTCTGCCATTGCGCTCTTTGTTGAGAAGGGAGTGGAGCAGACCAAGATCGTTGATATCAGTAAAAAGGCGGAAATCGGCAAGTCGACCTTCTATGAGTATTTCAAAAACAAGGCCGACCTGGTTTGCCAATGGCTTGCAGAAAAAATGGCCAGCGTGCAGGTGTCGGAGGAGATGCTGGCCAATCTGCCTGACCAGAGCGCGAAAATTACCGTCTTGTTGCGGGAGAGTTGTAATCCGGAGCTGGCCTCACGGGAGATGATGGCCATGTTTGTTGAGTTCTGGCGGTTGGCTATAATCGAGAGACATCCCCAGGCCCAGGAGATGATGAAGAGCATGTATGCCGTCTACTCCGATCTCCTTTGCGGGTGGCTTCGGGAAGGGGTGGCATCGGGTGAGTTTGTGGAGCACGATGAAGAAAAAGTCGCGGCCGGGCTGATTGGTGGCGTTGATGGCTTGTGGCTGCAATTTCTCGTCTTTGGCGATAGCTATCGTCTTTATGAGAACGTTGAAACCTACGTGGCAACGTTGCTGGTCGGACTCAGGCCTGGAAGGAGTCAATAAATGTTATTCAAGAAGTCGCTGATAAAACTGGCCCTGTTTGGGCTGGTGTGGGCTGTTGCCCCTGTTCTGCCACTATCCGCCTTTGCTGATGGCGCCGACGAGATCATCAAAAAAGTCGAGCATAACCTGAACGGCAAGACGGCGGTGATGGAGCTGACCATGGTGGTGAAAACCAAACGGACGGAACGGACTATGAAGATGGAGAGCTATTCCATCGGTAATAACAAGTCGTTTATCAAGATTCTTTATCCGGGCAAGGACAAGGGGATCACCTTTCTGACGGTCGATAACTCCATGTGGCAATATGTGCCCCGCATTGAAAAGACGATAAAGATTCCCACCTCCATGATGTTGCAGAGCTGGATGGGCAGCGATTTCAGCAATGATGACCTGGTGAATGAAAGCTCGATCAGTGAGGATTATACCCAGAAATTGCTGGAAGAAACGGACAAGGAGTACAGGGTGGAACTGCTGCCCACGGAAGATGCGGCGGTGGTCTGGGGTAAGATTATCATGGCGGTCTCGAAAATGTATTACCTGCCAACCACGGTTCAGTATTTTGACGAGGAAGACATGCTTATTCGTGAGCTGGCCTACACCGATATCAAACCCTTCGGCGACCGGTTTTACCCGACCAGATGGCTGATGCTTCCCAAGGAACCGCAGAAGGCAGCCAACAAAACAATCATTGAGATCTCCAATGCCGTCTTCGACGCTGAGGTGGACGAGTCCTATTTCACCAAAAGAGCCTTAAAGAGGTATTCTAAATAGGTTGCCAGCCATGCTCTTCAAACTTGCCCTCCGAAACATAACGGCCCACAAAAAACGCAGCAGCGTGACGGCACTTCTTACCGCCATCATGACAGCTCTGCTCGTTTTCTCGTCAGCCTGGATAGATGGTTCCCACGACACGATGATTCAAAGCGCGGTGGAAATTTATCCGGGCTATCTTCAGATTACCGGTAAGGAATTTCGGGCCAACCCAAGTTACGACCACCTGATCTTTGATGCAGCAGCAATCGAACAGGAGCTTGCCCAAAATAACGACATTGCCAGCTTCGGCGCTCGCTTTGAGTCCTTTGTACTTTTTTCGGCGGATGAAAAGGCGGTGGGTGGCATGCTGACCGGCATCGAACCGGAAAAAGAGGTGCACCTGTCCCGGCTCTCTTCTTCCCTGAAAAAAGGCGAGTATCTAAGTGCGGACGATACCAACCAGGTCTACATCGGCCACGAGCTTGCCAAGCGCCTGAAGCTTGGTGTGGGCGATGAAGTGGCCTTTGTCGGTAGCGGGGCCGACTACTCCTTTGCTGCCGACAATCTCAAGGTCAAAGGCATCTTCCAGACCGGGCTCTTTGATTTTGATGCCAACTCCGCCTTTCTCGCCAAAGGATATTTCGATCGGATCATGGTCGCTGAAAATTATGCCACCCATTTCATCGTCCTACCGAAACGGCCTGGACAGGCTGCCGAACTTGCCGCCGCTATCGCCGATAATATCGGCCCACAATACCAGTCAGCCAGTTGGAACCAGACCATGGCCGGACTGGTAAAGGCCATGAAGCTTGATTCCATCTTTAGCTATATCACCTTGGGCATTATCTTCATCGTCATTTTCTTTGTGATCATGATCTACACCTTTCTGGCCGTCTTTGCCAGGATTCGGGAGATTGGCATCCTGCGGGCCATTGGCACCACCCCGAAACAGATTCTGGCGCTACTTCTGCTGGAAAGCAGTCTGCTAGCTCTGATCAGTGTGGTCATTGGTGGCCTGATCGGCGGGGCCTTTGCCCACTATTTCCATCACAACCCCATTGTCTTTGCGGGCATGGAAGAGCAGTTCAAACAGTACGGTCTGGCGGCTTCGGCAATGCCAACTGCCTTCATGCCTCTGATGATCCTGCGCGATATGGTTGTGATGTTTGGGCTGTCGGTGCTGTCCACCCTCTATCCCATCCTCAAGGTCAACCGCTTCCGGCCTGTGGAGGCGATCCATCATGTTTAGGCTGACCGGTAAAATTGCCTGGGTCTCCCTGGCCCGTCGTCGCACACGTTCGGTGCTGGTTGTGTTGATGATCGCTGTCAGCCTTTGGGGGTTGCTTTTTATGGAAGGCATTTATGATGGCATGGTCGAACAAATGATTAACAACGCCATCCGCAGTGATAGCGGTCACATCTCGCTCTTTGGAGGGGGTTACCGTCTTGATCCGGATCTGTCCCGGCAAGTGGCTGATGTGGCGGCGGTCGATGACTTCCTGGCTAAGGACAGCCGTGTCTTGAGTTATGTGAAACGGCTCAAACAGGATGGCTTGGTGGCCACGGCCCATTATTCACGCGGAGCAGCGATCTTCGGCGTTGACCTTGAGGTGGAAGAGAGACACGGTCGCTTGGCGGGATACCTGTACCAGGGCGAGTTCAGCTTTGGCAGGAGGGCGCGGGGAGCCATTATCGGTTTTAAACTTGCCGACAAGCTGCAGGTACGGATTGGCAGCAAGATCATCCTGTCTGCCCAAGACAGGCATTCAGACGTTTCGGCGGCGCCTCTCAAGGTGACCGGTATTCTGAAGACCAATAATATGGCTCTTGATGAGAACGCTGTTTTTATTGCCGACAAAAAGGCGCGCAAGCTATTGGCTATGGATGAGGGAGTAAGCCAGGTTGCGGTTATTCTGCATGATGAAGCGCAGATTCCCGGCCTGCAACAGGAGCTGCGCCGGAGGTTCCCGCACCTTGAGATACTACGTTGGAATGAGTTGTACCCGGCTCTGATGCAGTCCCGGGTGATGATGGAGGGCTTCAACCTGGTAACCAGTCTGCTGATTTTCTGCGTGGCCGCCTTGGGGGTCTTCGGGGTCATGCTGGTCTCGGTACTGGAGCGGTTGCGGGAATTCGGTATCATGCTGGCCATCGGTACCCGGTTCAGCCAGATCCGCAATATCATCTTTGCCGAATCGTTTTTTCTGGGGTTCATCGGCTTTGGCCTCGGTGCCCTGATCGGCTGGGGCACCCTCTATTATTTTAAGATCTATGGCCTTGATCTCAGTATGTTCAGCGATGCCTTTGACGAATTCGGCATGGATGCTGTGACCTACGCCATTATCCGTCCCAGCTATTTTGTGACGGCTCTGGTTGCGGTTACCATGGCCACCTTTTTAAGTGTGCTGGTCCCGCTATGGGTTCTGAAGAAAGCGAAACCGATAGAAGCAATCAACAAGAATTAAAATCGTGAATAGGGTGAACAGACCATAAAAACCGTATTGTTCACCAATCCGGAGGCACGAGTCCAATGCTCGACTTTCTTGAAATAAAACAGATCAATAAGACCTTCCAACCGAGTAAGGAGGTGGAGGTCGTAGCCTTGCGCGATGTCAATCTTGATATAAGACAGGGCGATTTTGTGGTACTTTCCGGACCGTCGGGGAGTGGCAAGACCACGTTGCTCAATATTATCGGCGGTCTCGATGCTGCGACCAGCGGTGAGGTGACTCTTGATGGCCAACGGCTCACCGG
>JADFVC010000249.1 GCA_015222355.1 Chloroflexota bacterium
CCAGCGTTCGCCCGGAAAAGGGATTCTGCTGATCGTTGGCAAGTTTAAAGGCCTCGTTGTGGGCATCAGGGTTTTCGCTGACCGCTTCGAAGGATGGCAGATGAATTGCGTTCGCCGGTGGGCTTTTTTGCAAAAGTGTCGTGCCGCGATGGTTGTTGGGGTCGCCTATCTTTTCTCCGGCAGACAGCCGCCGGCAGATGTCCAAGAGGGCTGTTTCGGCCATCCCGTAAAGCAGCAGGTCGGCCTTGCTGTCGACCAGCACCGAGCGGCGGACCCTGTCATCCCAGTAATCGTAATGGGCCAGGCGGCGCAAGCTGGCTTCGATGCCGCCGATCACCGTAGGGATGCCTTTGAAGGCCCCTTTGACCGCTGCTGTATAAGCAATGACCGCGCGGTTAGGGCGTTTCCCCGCGATTCCGCCCGGTGTATAGGCGTCGTTGCGACGGATTTTCTTGGCCGCGGTGTAATGGTTAACCATTGAGTCCATGGCCCCGGAAGAAATAGCGGCAAACAGGCGTGGTCGTCCCATCACCCGGAAAGCATCCAGATTGTCTATGTCGGGTTGCGCGATGATGCCGACCCGGTAGCCGGCATCTTCCAAAAGCCGGGCGAGGAGCGGTGTGCCGAAAGAGGGGTGATCAATATAGGCATCGCCAGTGATGAACAGGACATCCAGCTCTGCCCAGCCGCGAGCCTGCAGGTCGCGAAAATTGGTCGGAAGGAATTCAGTGGTGGGAGAGTTGTTCAGGAGACATGTCCTTTTGCTGAGTGTTTTGTTGCTGATTGAATGATTGAACGATTACGTTTTCATAACATATTCTGATTGGAGTTTCTTATTTTGCAGCGGTGACGCTGCTGATTAGACGGGACTTACTGTAGTTTCCAGCGACTGAGCTGACAACAAGCAGAGCCCCGTTCAGTAATCTGAACGGGGCTCTGTTGATTAACGCTACAGATATTTTACAGCAGTAATGATGCACTCGCAAAAAGTCATGAGATGGCGTTGCAAAAAATCAGCAGCAACCTCCGGCCGTCGGTGCAATGGAAAACCCTTGACCATAAGCGTTATTGATGTAATCGATTTCGTTCTCTTTGGTGTAGGGGAGAACATCTTCAGCGATCATCAGACTAACACCATTGATGTTGAAGGTCTGTTCTTCATTTTTCAGCTCTTCCAGAGCTAAGCCCAAACTGGGCCCGCCTCAGCCAAAGCCTTCGAAAATAACCCGGAGAACCTTGCCCGGGTTTTCTTGTAACAGTTCTTTGAACTTTGCAACAGCCGTGTCAGTAATCGTCAACATTGATTTCTTGCCTCCCGATAATGTCCTGTAAGTTATCCAAGCATAGAATATTGTATATATGAAAGTCAATATTTAAATTATCATATTTAAGGGACTTTCAGCCCCGTCAGAGCCTGTGCAGTTTCAATGCGTAGTGGTTCAGTGATTGTTGAAGGTCAGTAACTGAAAAAAATTACGTGGTTACAATTTATTATGATAGAATTCTAAGCCATGCCGAATTATCAGTGTAAAATTGGGACAGCAGATGGTCGGATCGTCGATAAAATCTACGATTCTGCGACTAAAGAGCAGCTGAAGGAGAATCTGGAAGAACAGGGTTTTCATGTGTTCCAGATCCGTCGGCAGTCTTTGTCGTTTTTTCAGCGTGGTCAGCACAAATCTGCCCGCATGACCGGGCGCAGATTTTTGTCCTTCAATCAGGAACTGCTGGTTTTACTACGCTCCGGTTTACCCGTACTGCAGATTTTCGATACCCAGATTGAGCAAATGGAAGCTGGGACCTTTCATGATATCATCAGTGAAATTCGTGAAGAGATTAGAGGGGGGAGTTCCCTGTCCGAGGCCTTTGCCAAGTTCCCTCGCTTCTTTCCGCCATTGTATGTCGCATCGATCAAAGCCGGTGAAAAAACCGGTGATCTTCCGGAAACGCTGTCACGGTTCCTGGAGTATCAGAAACGTGTTGAAATAATCCGGGCCAAGGTTCGCAGTGCTTCTTTTTACCCCCTGCTGTTAACCTCTGCGGCTGTGATTGTTGTCGTTTTTTTAATGCTTTATGTTGTTCCGCGTTTTACCCAGATTTATGCTGATGCCAATGTTGAGTTACCGCTGATGACCCGCCTGTTGATTGGACTTTCTGATCTTATCGGAACCTATTGGTATCTCACACTGGTTGTTCCGGCAGCAGGCGTGCCGATGGTAAAATCACTGTTTCGCAGTTCCCGTGGACGACTGTGGTTTGATCGTTTGCTGCTGCGAGTTCCTTTTTTCGGCGGGTTGCAGACTGATTATGCCCTGTCCAGCTTTAACCGGACCTTGGGAACAACATTGGCCAGCGGTACGCCTTTGGTTCCGGCGATGCAGATGTCGCGTGGAACCCTCAATAATCTGAGTTTGGAAAAAGAGCTGGTTCAGGCAATTCGTCGGGTTGAAGAGGGCTCCTCTCTGTCCGATTCATTGGCGCGAACCGGTTTTTTTCCGCCGTTGGCCTTACGCATGGTCGGCGTTGGAGAAACCTCCGGGTCTTTAACCGAGATGCTGAGTGATATTGCCGATTATTATGAAGCTGAAGTTGAACGGCGTCTGACCCAGTTGACCACGATGATTGAACCGATTCTGATGATGATCATGGGTTTGATGATCGCATTTATTATCGTCGCCATGTATGTTCCGATATTCCAGCTTGCCGGAACTGTCGGGTAGATTTGAGAGTGAAGAATGACCTATCAACGACAACAGATCGGACGGATTCTTGCTGACATGGGAGCGATTGCCCCGGCGGAAATCGATCTGGTTCTGGAAAAACAGCAGCACAGCGGTAAAAGATTCGGGGCGGTCGGCGTTGAAGCCGGACTGTTCACAGGGGCTGAACTGGCCCAGGCCCTGGCATCCCAGTTCCAGTATGATTATATCGACCTGAGCGAAGAAGTTCTCGATGCTGAACTGGTTGCAACTCTGCCAAGCGACATCCCGATCAAGTATAATCTCATTCCTCTGAAACGGCAGGGTAATGCCCTCGTTGTTGCGATCGATGATCCGACCAATGTGGCTGCTCTTGATCAACTGGAACTCCAGCTCGGATTGTCGTTGGAACTGAAGATTGCCGCAAAAGGTCAGATCGAACGTTTGATCGAGCGCGGTGCCGGGTCCCAGCGGGTTTTGCGTGAGGCCTCAGAAGATTTCAAGCTGCAATTGGTCAAAGAGACGGACAAAGGGGATGAGGTTCTTTCAATTGACAAATTGACGGCTGATACCAGCCCGATTATCCGCTTGATCGACTCCACCCTGTTCGATGCCCTGAAGAAACGCGCCAGCGATATCCACATTGAAGCGACCGGTGAGGGGGTGGTGGTCAAGTATCGTGTTGATGGCGTCCTCTATCAGGCCACAGAGACGATTGACAGCCGCTTTCAGAGTCCGATCATTTCCCGGATCAAGGTCATGAGTGAGCTGGATATCTCCGAACGGCGGATTCCGCAGGATGGTCGCTTTAAGGTTCGGCTGGGTGATAAGTCGATCGATTTCCGGGTTTCGATCATGCCGACCATCTTTGGCGAAGATGCGGTGATCCGGATTCTGGA
>JADFVC010000250.1 GCA_015222355.1 Chloroflexota bacterium
GTAGAAAAGGTCCAGCATCGTTTCGCTGATGCTCATGGGGATAAGGCGCATTTTTCACCTTCCTTTTAGTGACTTGGTACTGCTGTTCCCCACATAAGTTTATGTTCGGAATACGTGAAACGTGATATATAACCATCCATTTCATGCTTCACCCTCTTTGTATGGTCGTAGCGCGATAAAACTGGCGGGCTTTCGGCGGTGATCAGACGGTACATATCCGGCCGGCGCTGTATCATCCTGATCTTCATTTTGGTCTCCATTGAAAACATACCTGTATCTGCCTAAAATTTCACGCACCACTCGGTAACCCAATCACGAGTAATCACCGGAACGCAGAGCGATGCGTTGGCCCCATACCGAATCGGCACCGATACCCCCTCCACCGCAGCAGCGGCCTTGTAAGATGGCTTGATCCCGGCTATGATAATCGAACCGCTCTGTCCGGACGGACGATGGAGTTCGCCGGACAAAGTCTTCGCCGCCGCGTTCCACCTCACATTGGCTAATTCCAGGCCGCCGCTCTGGTGAAATGTTGTGGCCACGGGCCAGGGATGAGGTCGCGGTTTTCGGATAACCAATAGCTTAATCGCCGGCCCGTGAAAAGCCACGTCCAGCACGCCGGGACCGGAGTCGTTCACTAAAGCCGTCAGGTTACCGGGGTGTCGGTAGGCGTCTTTGGGCTTGCGCGGCAAAGGCACATCCCCTAAGAATTGGCCTGACCAAAACTCGTGCCCCCAATAGGTCTCGTCGGGGTTGAGGCCCAAGTGCTTGAAATCTACCTCAAACCGCATGGGAACTTCGGCCCCGGAGGCTTCCCTTTTCGGCTCAAAAAAGTTGAACAGGCCGACAAGATGCCACTCGTCCCAATCCGCCTGAATCGGCGCATGCCAGACCGTAGCTCCCTGCGGCTCGGAGGTCTGCTGACTTTCTACATCCATGCCTTGCGTCAGGGCCTGGTATCCGCCCGTACTGATCCGAACCGGATGGAAAAGATCCACGACCTCGGCCGACTTTTGGATCGGCGGCAGCACCGACAATAGCACCTGCCACCGGTCCTCGGGAAGGTTGGTGAGATCATCAGAAATATCCACATGACCCGCAGCGAGGAACGTGGCCGTAGCCCTCATCCGAGCCTCCTCAAGCGTCCCCGGCAACCCCACAACCAGGCAGGACGGTTGAAGCAGCGCCCACCGCTGATTCTTGAACAGGTGCGTGCCCAACGCCGTGTACACGTTCCGGAGATGATGAAAACCTAGCCCGGTATTTCCGGTATCGTAGTTGGTATAAAACATCTTAAAACGACCGATGTGGGCCGTCTCGCACGTGGTGCAGTCCAGCACCAGCCCTTCTTTGCCCTGGGAATTCATGGCGTCTTGAACAATCTGTCCTGCCAACTGCATGCCTTCAAGGGCGTCGCAGCAGGCGATCTTCGGATTATGACGGATACCCGGGGCGGTCAGATTGCCGCCGAAGTCCCATTTGAGATAACGCACCCCGCGCTCGGCCAGAGACGCGACATTCTCTCGGATCCATTGCTGGGCGTCAGGGTGCGTGATGTCCAGATGGAAAATCTCATCGTGAGGCTCCCAGAACCACCGGCCTTCTGAGCTTGGTTTACCGTTCGCATCGCGCACCAGCCAGTCCGTATGCTTCCTGGCAACCGGGTGGTTTTCGCTGATGCAGGTGAAGCCCTTCCACGCGCCCAACTCGAAGCCCAGTGCCTCAAGCCGCTGTGACAACCACTTCAGACCGTGGGGAAATCGCTCATTTTCTTCAAAATAGCTGGGGATATTGTGCTTCTCCCAGCCCAGATCCACCTGGACGAAGCGCAGCCCCAGCTTATCTAAGGATCTCTCCTCAGCGATGCGCGCAGTTTCCAGCACCCGTTGCTCGGTCACGCCCAAACGATAGGGATACCAACTGCACCAGTTGGCGAAAGGCCTGGGAAGGTCCTTAACCTCGTATCTTGCCGCAACGCGATCGGCATAGTCTTCCAGCAAACTATAAGGATCAGAGCCGACTTGCAGGACGAATTCTTCCAGCTCGACAATCTCGTCAGGCTCTACAGGCAAATCCGCGCCGCCGAAGCCGATGGACATCTCCGTGAATCGGTCACTTGGGCGGAGTTTGGGACGATCCCAGGAAACCCGCGAAGGCCCGAAGGTGCCTCGATCCACGTTCTCGAAACCGGAAGAAGAACGTCCCTCTGCCCCGCGGGATCTGGCCATGATCTGTCCCTTGAAGCGATCGAAGGTCTCAA
>JADFVC010000251.1 GCA_015222355.1 Chloroflexota bacterium
TGCCTTCGCCCCTGAAAAACCACTACGCCTTGTAGGTCGAAATTTTTGCTTAGCCATCGTATTCTTTTTTGCGAGACCATCATTCTTGATTTCAAGATGCCAGCGGTTACTGAGGAGAGCTTTTCATGAGTCAAACCTTCTACATCACCACGCCGATTTATTACGTCAATGACGTGCCCCACATCGGTCACGCATATACTACTCTGGCCTGTGATGTCATGGCCCGTTACAAGCGCTCCCGCAGCTACCAGGTCGCTTTTCTGACCGGAACAGACGAGCATGGCCAAAAGGTCGAAACTGCCGCCAAGGCAAATGGTGAAACGCCGCTGGAACTGGCTGATCGGGTCGTTAAACGCTTTCAGGCTCTCTGGGACAAACTGAACATTTCTCACACCGATTTTATCCGCACCACCCAGGAACGGCATAAGCATACCGTCCAGGAGCAGTTCAAGGCCATCGAGGCCAAAGGGGATATTTACCTCGGTTATTACGAAGACTGGTACTGCACCCCCTGCGAAACCTTCTGGACGGAAACCCAGTTACTTGAGGGAAACTGCCCGGACTGCGGTCGGCAAACGACAAAACTTAAAGAAGAGTCCTATTTTTTCCGCATGAGCAAATATCAGCAGCAACTGCTCAAGCATATTGAAGAAAATCCAGATTTCATCCAGCCTAAATCGCGCCGCAATGAAATCCTCAGTTTTGTTCGTGAAGGCCTCCGTGATCTGTCGATTTCCCGGACCTCTTTTTCCTGGGGAATCCCGGCACCGGGGAACGACAAACATGTCATCTATGTCTGGTTTGATGCGCTGACAAATTATATTTCAGCCCTCGGTTACCCGGAAGACAAAAACGGCGATTTCGCAACGTTCTGGCCGGCAATCCATGTCATCGGCAAAGATATTTTGCGTTTTCACGCGGTTTACTGGCCGACCTTCCTGATGGCGGCCGGCCTGCCATTGCCGAAAAAAATTTATGCCCATGGCTGGTGGACGGTTGAAGGGCAGAAGATGAGCAAGAGCCTGCGCAACGTGGTTGAGCCGAATATGCTGATCGATAAATACGGTGTCGACGCCATCCGTTATTTCTTGTTGCGTGAAGTCCCTTTCGGCCTTGACGGCGATTTCTCTCACAAATCCCTGGTCCATCGCATAAATTCCGACCTGGCAAACGACCTTGGTAATCTGGTCAGCCGTTCGACGGCCATGCTGAGCAAATACTTTCATGGAGAACTGCCTGAACCCGGCTTAGCAGCCGACATAGACCAGGCTCTGATCAATCGTTTCCCGGCGACTCTGGAAAAGGTCGATCAACTTTTTGAGGAAATGGCCTTTAACAAAGCACTGATGGCCATCTGGGAGCTGATCTCCGCCAGCAACAAATATATCGATGATACCGCGCCCTGGGCCCTGGCCAAAGACCCCGAGCAACGGGAACGTCTGGGAACAGTGATGTATAACCTGCTCGAATCAATCCGCATTATTGCTCTGTTGGTGGCTCCATTCATGCCGGAGACCGGAGAAAAAATTCTTCAGATTCTCAATTGTGACAGCAGCAACCTTTCTCTCGACGGACAGGATCAATGGGGCGGTCTACAGCCGGGAGCCAAGATCGAAAAAGCCACTCCCCTTTTCCCCCGCATCGAAACCGAGTAGAATCGAAGATTATAAGTCACCTTTCGGGGCGCTTTGGGCGCCCCGCTTTATTTGGAGCCAGCAGAATATGTCCACACAACTCCCGCTCTTGGTTGACAGCCACGCACATCTGGACAGCGGACAGTACGACAATGACCGACAGACAACGATTCAGCGCGCCATCGATAACGGCATCAGCCACATCCTGACCATCGGTTGCGACCTGAACAGTTCTCAGGCCAGTGTCACGCTGGCACATGAATACGACAACATCTACGCTGCAGTCGGTGTTCACCCACACGATGCCACCGAAATCTCCGCAACAACCCTGAACCAACTCCGTAAACTGCTCAACCGACCGAAAGTTGTTGCACTCGGTGAAATCGGTCTCGATTTTTTTCGCGACCGCTCCCCACGAGAAATCCAGCGCGCCGCCTTCCGTCAGCAAATACGCTTGGCCAAAGAAGTCGGCAAGCCGATTATTGTGCACGATCGTGATGCCCACGAAGAAGTTCTGCAGATCCTTGAAGAGGAAAATGCCTCCCAAGTCGGCGGTGTCCTGCACTGTTTCAGTGGCGATCTGACAATGGCCAGGAAGTGTCTCGAACTCGGCTTTTATCTTTCTTTTCCCGGGACCATCACCTATCCGAAAAACGACGCTGGCCGTGAAATCGCCAGAGAGATCCCGATTGATCGTCTGCTGGTGGAAACCGACTGCCCCTACCTTACCCCACAGCAATTTCGCGGCAAACGAAATGAACCGGCCTATGTCCGTTACACGGCAGAAAAAGTTGCCGAGCTCAAAGGGTTGTCGGTTGCAGATGTGGCTCGGATCACCAGTCGTAACTGTTTTGACCTGTTCGGCATCGGCAGTGTCGATCAGAAGACAAAAATCTCCTACCAGATTCGCGATGCTCTCTATTTGAACATCACCAACCGCTGTACCAACCGCTGTATTTTCTGTGCCAAATTCAATGATTTTATCGTCAAGGGGCATGAATTAAAGCTGGACCACGAACCTTCAGCAGCGGAGGTGAAAGCCGCCATTGGTAA
>JADFVC010000252.1 GCA_015222355.1 Chloroflexota bacterium
CCACGAGTCAGAGTTCCAGTCTTATCGAAAACCACTGTCCCCGTTTTGGCCAAAGCTTCCAGGTAATTTCCCCCCTTGATCAGAATCCCCTGCTTAGAAGCCCGGCCAATTCCGCCGAAAAAGCCGAGCGGAATCGAGATCACCAGGGCGCAAGGACAGGAAACAACCAGAAAAATCAACGCCCGGTAGAACCAATCGCCCCAGTTGCCAACCAACAGTGGCGGCAGCACCGCGATCAGGGCTGCCGCCAGCACCACCAGTGGCGTGTAAATCTTTGCGAAACGAGTAATGAAGCGTTCTGTATCGGCCTTGTTCTCGCTGGCATTCTCAACCAGTTCAATGATCCGCGCCAGGGTTGTCTGAGCGAACGGACGAACCACACGCAGGGTCAGGCTGCCGGCCCCATTAATCATTCCGGCCAGCACCTCATTTCCCACCACCTGCCGTCGCGGGCGGGCCTCACCGGTCAACGCCGAACTGTCGAGCAAGGATTCCCCTTCGACAATGATCCCATCCAGAGGAACCCGTTCACCGGGACGCACCAGAATCATCTGACCGATCTCCACCAGCTCAGGACTGGTAACACGGACCTGGTGCCCCTCCAGCAGATTAGCAGTATCGGGACGGAGGGTCAGCAATGCAGCAATCTTCCGCCGGGAATGATCAACCGCCCGCCCCTGCACAATTTCTCCGAGCAGGTAAAAGAGCATCACTGCGACCGCCTCCGGGTATTCGCCAAGGGCAATGGCACCGATAGTGGCAAGGGACATCAGCAAGTGCTCATCGAACCAGCCACCACGCCGCAGCGTCGCTGCAGCAGCCAGCAACACCGATCCACCACAGACCAGATAACTACTTAGATAGGTGATGATCGCCAATTCGCGGGAAACAAACTCATCGAACAGCAGGGCCAATCCCAGCAATCCGGCACCTCCAGCCAAACGCCAGAGTTGTCGGCGGATATGCCGCCCCGGCTGCAGCACTTGCGCCTCTGCCCAAGGGCGGACACTCACTCCCGGTTCGAAGCGCTCAACGATTTCACGCACATCCCGGAACAACTCCTGACAGGGACTTGATGAAGCGACCTGCAGGCTCCCCGCGGTAAAATTTAACTGGGCGCTGTGAACCTGAGGTAAGCCCTGGACAGCGGCTTCGATCTTGCCGGCACAGCTGGCGCACCCCAGCCCCTGCAGGGCAAAACGACAACGGGTTGTCGTCCCCGAAACATCCGGGGGAATCCGACAATCTCCGGAACTTACAGCAGTACTGCAACAACAACTGCAATCAACCTTCTGCTGCATGCCGCAACCCTTCCTGCAACAAATGAGCAACATGCTCATCATCCAGCTGATAATAGACCATCTTCCCCTCACGGCGGTATTTAACCAGCCGCGCGGTACGCAACAGCCGCAATTGGTGGGAAACAGCCGAAGCACTGGTGTCAACCAGCGCGGCCAGATCGCAGACACACAGCTCTTCCTGAGTCAGTGCATGCAGCAACCTCAGCCGATTGGGATCCGCCAGCATTTTGAAAATTTCCGCAGCACCACGCAACAACGGTTCGTCAGGGAGCGCCTTCAGTACCTGCTCCATCAACGGCCGATTGACACAACTGACCCGACAAAGATCTTTTTCCATAAATCACCTCAACGGCTGAACAACTGTTCAGTTATTTTTATATGGTCACAGGTGGGGAGTCAAGTGGGGGGATCGGTTTTTGCGGCACTCAGGTCATTCAATGACTTGCGCAATGGCTCGTCGGATGCTCGCGGATCCAGGGAAAACAGAAAAAGCCGCCGACACTGAGGTCGACGGCCATAAGTTTACACTTCTGAAAAACTTGGAATTTAGAAGGGAATCTCGTCATCCGGGTTGAATGCCGGCTCACTGAAACCGCCGCCCTGCTGTTGCCCTCCTTGTTGCTGACCGCCAGCCTGGCTGTTGCCCTCCTGCCCCTCCCCTTGTTGCCGGTCTCCGCCGCTCTGGCTGTAGCCCTGCCCGCCCCCCTGCGACTGACCACCGCCGTAACCGCCAGCCTGCCGCTGACCACCACCGTAGCCACCACTCTGATTATCGTCGCGGCTACCCAGCATCTGCATCTGGTCAGCAACAATCTCGGTGATATAGCGCTTATTGCCGTCGCGATCATCGTAGGAACGGTTCTGAATCTTCCCTTCAATATAAACCTGCTTCCCCTTGTGTAAAAATTTGCCGCAAATTTCCGCCAACTGTCGCCAAGCGACGATATTATGCCATTCGGTCTTTTCCTGCCGGTTACCGTCACGATCTTTATAACGTTCTGTCGTTGCCAACGAGAAAGTCACCACCGCAGTCCCGGATGGAGTGTAACGCAGCTCAGGATCCTTCCCGAGGTTACCGACCAGAATGACCTTGTTTACCGACATGAATGCCTCCTGTATAAAAAGTGAATTGATTTATAAGGGTCGAAATGTGAAATTTAGCCGATCTGCCCCGGAGAGTAAAGTCTCATGATCGAAGCATCCGTTTCTCTTGAACACTCTGAATTGAATGTGTCCGTAATTTTGTCCAGGGAGTCTCACGCCCTAATTCCCCGTGGATAATCGAACAGAAAGACATAATTTAAGCTGATAAATAGGTATTCTGGTTATCCACTTCGCTCCAGTAAATCCATGACGAAAGCAAATGTTGGCCACGGACCCACACGGACAGGGGCGGGACGTAAA
>JADFVC010000253.1 GCA_015222355.1 Chloroflexota bacterium
TGTTTGTGCGGCGTACCGATGTACGCCTCCGCACAACCCCTTGATTTCCTTGCCACGACGAAAAATCCCGCGTTTCCGACTCGGAAACCTACCAGTTCCCACCCGGAGTTTCCGGATGGGAACCAGCTAGTTTTTATCCGGAAACAGCCCTTTTTCACAATCTCGGCGTCAATCAGCGCGCTCACTTGTGCGGCGTACCCATTTGATTTCCTTGACCTCGCGAAAAATTGCTCATTTCCCATATGAAAACTTCATCGTGTGCATCCGGAGTTTCCGGACGCACACTAGCTAGAAGGGCAGTTATGCACAAACAATATGCAATCGGCATTGACCTGGGAACCTCAAACTCGGTGCTGGCGATCACGCCATTGGACAGCGACGAACCTGTGCAGATTCTTCCGATCATGCAACTGGTTTCAGCGCAGACCATTGACAGCAAGACGATCCTCCCCTCAGCGCTGTATCTGTGTACTGACCAGGAACACCGTCAGCTGCCGCCGCTGCCCTGGCAGGAGGACCAACCAGCGCAGGAGGTGATCGGCCGCTTTGCCAGTGAGCACGGGGCCCTGCTGCCCGAGCGGCTGGTGACTTCAGCGAAATCCTGGCTATGCAATAGCAGTATTGATCCCCAGCAGCCCCTGCTGCCCTGGAAATCTTCCCTGGAGGGGCGTAAAGTCTCCCCTTTTGAAGCGCAGGTTCTGTATCTGCGCCATCTGCGACAAGCGCTGCTCTTCCATTGGCAGCAACAGGATATTCAGGCCGACCTGTGCCAATGCGAAGTGACCATTACCGTGCCGGCATCGTTCGATGAGGTGGCACGAATTCTCACCGCCGATGCCGCAGAAAAGGCCGGATGGGGAGAAGCAACGCTGCTGGAAGAGCAGCAGGCCGCATTTTACTACTGGCTGGAGCAAAGTGGCGACAGCTGGCGTCAACAGGTGCAGCCGGGCGATGTCATTCTGGTCTGCGATATCGGCGGGGGCACAGCCGATTTCAGTTTGATCGCCGTGACGGAACAAGAAGGGAATCTGCACCTGGAGCGGATCAGCGTCGGCGACCATATCCTGCTCGGCGGCGACAATATGGACCTGGCACTGGCCTACACCCTGAAAGCCGAAATGGAGAGTGCCGGAAAAAACATCGACAACGGGCAACTGCTGTCCCTGATCCACTCATGTCGTCTGGGCAAGGAGACCCTGTTTGCCGATGACCGTCTGGACAGGTTTCCCATCTCCCTCCCCAGTCGTGGATCCAGCCTGTTCGCAAAAACCCTCACCACGCAGCTGACGAGACAGCAGCTGTCTGCCGTGGTGCTGGAGGGCTTTCTGCCGATCACCCCTATCCAGCAACAACCCATGAAACAACCCCGTTCCGGCCTGCAGGAATTCGGGCTCAACTACGCCAGCGATCCGGTATTGAGCAAGCATCTGGCGCAATTTCTGGTGCGCAGCCAGATGAATGTTGAATCGAACGCCGCACTCAAACCACTGGTGGCCGGATGTCAGGCGCAGAGGGACGGCGTGACCTTTATCCGCCCCAGTGCGGTACTGTTCAACGGCGGGATCTTCAAAGCCGCACCGATCCGGCAACGGGTGTTTGAACTATTGCAAGGCTTCAATGGTGACCAACCACTGCGGGAGCTGCAGGGCGCCCACTTTGATCTGGCAGTGGCCAAAGGCGCAGCGGTCTATGCTCGTACCCTGGCCCGTGGTGAAGGGATCCGCATCAAGGCGGGAACCGCCCGTTCATACTATATCGGTCTGGAAAGCTCCATGCCCGCCATTCCCGGATTTGTTCAACCCCTCAAGGCGCTGTGTGTGGTTCCGCAGGGGATGGAAGAGGGCAGCGAATTCGGCCTCAGCGATCAGGAGTTCGGCCTGATGACCGGTCAACCGGTGGAGTTCCGTTTTTTCAGCTCCAGCATCCGGGCCGGCGACAGCGTCGGCACCCGCATCGAAGATGCCGGCGAACTGGAGGAGACATCCCATCTGGAGATCACTCTGCCCCCCGTTGCCGGACAGCCCCCCCAGCTGATTCCAGTCAAACTGCACGCGCGGATCACCGAACTCGGGACGCTGGAGTTATGGATGCAGCACGACGACTCGGGGCAACGCTGGAAAATAGAATTCAATGTCAGAGGGCACTAACACCATGGCTCAAGCACGTTACTGTATCGGCATCGATCTCGGCACCACCAATTGTGTGCTTTCTTATGTGGACCAGAAACAGCCGCAGCTGGGTTCGCAGATATTATCCGTTGCCCAATGGGATGCAGCCGGAAGTCTGGTGAACAGTTCGACGCTGCCCTCGTTCGCCTATGCGCCAACGGCAGCGGAAGTCCCGCGTTTTACCACCGGAGACAACAGTGTCCCCGAGCCGCTGGAGGGATGGATACCGGGATTGTACGCCCGCAACCAGATGGCGTTCAACCCGGGCCGGGTGATCCATTCGGCCAAATCGTGGTTGTGTCACAACGATATCGATCGTACCGGTGCCATCCTGCCATGGCAGTCGGAAGAGATTGGCAGCACGGAAAAACTGTCCCCCGTACAGACCAGCGCCCTGTACCTGCGCTGGCTGCGTGAAATCTGGGATCGCACCATGCTGCCCGACCATCCTGATGCGTCTTTCAACGACCAGGATATTGTCATCACCGTCCCTGCCTCCTTTGATGAAGCAGCTCAGGAATTGACCCTGCTCGCTGCGACCCAGGCCAACTACCCGTCGCGACTGCGCCTGATTGAAGAGCCCCAGGCCGCCTTCTATTTCTGGCTGGGCAAAGATCAACATCTCAGCGAGCTGCATGACCTGCTTGAAGCCAGCGGCCACACCAGCGTCCAAGTTCTGGTGTGCGACATTGGCGGCGGCACCACCGACCTGAGCCTGTTTGAGGCCCGCGCCGACAAAAGCTCTCGTACCGGCCTGAGCCTGAAACGGGTTGCAGTCAGCGATCACCTGTTGCTGGGGGGGGACAACATCGACCTGACTCTGGCCCATATCCTTGAGCAGAAACTCACCCAGGGGAAAAAACGGCTTACCGGGCGCCAGTGGAACCAACTGCTGGTTCAGGCCCGTGATCTGAAGGAACGGATTCTCGGCGGCGAAGAGGCAATGGAGTGTGTGGACGCCGACGATGAATTTTCCATCACCCTGTCCGGTAGTGGAGCGGGTCTGTTCGCCTCCACCCTGTCGACCCGCATCAGCGCCAGCGAAGTTCAGGACTGTGTACTGAACGGTTTTTTCCCATTGTGCGCCGCCGGCGACCGCCCGCAACAGCGCACTTCCGGCCTGAAAGAGTGGGGGCTGCCCTATGCGGACGATTCCGGCATCTCCCGCCACCTGGCTACCTTTCTCGAGGGTCAACGGGTGGATGCGGTATTGTTCAACGGTGGCAGCGTCACGCCCTTATTGTTACGCAACCGCCTCCATCAGTTACTGTGCAGCTGGCAACCAGAGCATCCACCCGTGATGTTGCATAACGAAGCCATCTCCATGGCTGTGGCCCGCGGCGCGGCCCGCTACGGCTGGATTTTGCGTCAAGATGCCCCGGAAAGCCGCATCGCCGGTGGCCATGCCCATGCTCTGTATCTGACCGTGGTCAGCGGCAAGAAGAAAAAAGAAAAATCACTGGTATGCATTCTGCCCAAAGGGCTGGAAGCCGGGCACACCGTCCGTATCGACCAGGCCGAATTCGACCTGCTGGTTAATCAACCGGCCCACTTTCAATGCTGCTATTCCACCCGCCGCAATCAGGACCGCGCCGGAACTATTGTGCCCTGGAACCGTCAGGACTTTCATCCGCTGCCCCCCTTGCAGACGGCCATCCACCTGCCTGAAGGATACCCAGCTGTGGCCAATAATCGGCTGCGGGTTGCTCTGGAAGCCACCCTGAATGAACTGGGGCTGCTGCAACTGTACTGCGTAGAGATCGCAGGTGATGGCCGCTGGCGGCTGGATTTCAACCTGCGCAAAGGGGTGGATCAGAGCGACTCAACCGCCGCGCCACAAACCACCCTCGAAGTCGATGAGAAGGTCAACCAGGCCCTGCCCTGCCTGCGCTCGGTGTTTGCCAAGAAACGGGATCCGCAGCTGCCCGAAATCAAGCCCAAGCAACTACTCAAACAACTGGAACAACGACTCGGAGCACGAGACAGTTGGAACTCGCTGACCCTGCGTTCTTTATGGCCCGAACTGGCGGCCGGCATGACGCGCAAGACCCGCAGTGTTGAGCATGAAGCCGCCTGGCTGTATCTGGCCGGTTTCACCCTGCGCCCCGGCTACGGTGTTCAGCTGGATGAGTCGCGCATGGAGGAGTTGTGGCGACTGTTCAAGATGGGGATGGCCTTTCCTAAAGAGAAACGGGTGCAAAGTCACTGGTACCTGCTGTGGCGTCGGGTGGCAGGCGGTCTGAATGCCTCACGCCAGGAACAGATCCTTGGTAAAATCCTGCCCGCCCTGCGCTCCAGCAGTCATCCGGCACCGGAAACCATCTATCTGGCCGGAGCGCTGGAGCGTATTGTACCTGAAACCAAAGTGGAACTGATTCGCCTGTTTACCAACAGTCTGCTCAAAGAACGGGTGCGTCACAAAGCCCCCTACTTGTGGGCACTGGGACGACTGCTCAGCCGCACCCCGCTGTATGCCGGTGCCGACAGCATTGTCCATCCACGTGAGGTGGCAACGTTGTTCAGCAAACTCACTGCGCTTGACTGGCGCAGCGAGCCATGGAAAGGACTGCCGAGCCTGTTTGCACTGGCGGCCCGTTGCACCGAGCAGCGCGACATCGACATCGACGAAGCCTTACGCAAGCAGATCGGCAGCAAAATGCGCACAGCCAAGGCCCCGATCGAACAGATCCGCAGCGTCGAGAACTTTATCGCCATCAGCGATGATGATCGCGAAATACAGTTTGGCGAATCGCTCCCTGCGGGCCTGATTCTCGTCAACCGAGCTGTCCTGGGAACATAGTGCATCTGGAAACTCTGGATGAACAGGATGAAGTTTTCATATGGGAAACAAGCATTTTTTCTCGAGACCAAGGAAATCAAGCGGTTACGCGGAGGCATAGATCGGTACGCCACACAAGTGAGCACGCTGATTGACGCCAAGGCGGATCAGGTCTATGCCGGAACTGAGCCTTTACTGCCGGAAGATATTGCCGAAATGGATTGAGGGGAGAAGTTCATCAAGCACTTTTTACCGCATTGCGACTGCTGCGTTTGACCTCGTACATCGCTTCATCGGCAATCCGGGCCAATTCTTCCAGGTTGCCGGCATTGGTGGGATAGGTGGCGATTCCCAGGCCGGCCGTCACCATTATCGGTGTAAAACTCCGCGTTACGAAGCACTTTCAACAGGTTGTTCGCCATCGACAGGGCTCCCTCTTTACTGAGAAGAAGGGAGCAGAAAAACAAATTCATCACCACCCGGTACACATCTTCCAGGCTCAAATGGGAGGTGAGCGCCTTACCGATACCGATCAGGGTCTCAAGCTCATCGTGTAAACGACGGACTTCAACACGCTGGGGTTGTCCAACACTCATAGGCATTTCCCGATCAAAATTCACACATTTAATCGTGCTAATTTAAACACTGAGGCCTGATAAGTCAATCGTCCCAAGGATAATTACTTGATTCATTAAAGTTTTTCGGCAAAGCTGTCGATAGGGGAGGAGTAAGAACCTTATCCCACGACGGGACGAGGGAAAGATTCCACGGAGGGAGTCATGCTCGAAGAAGTTATCAGAACCAAGCCGTTAAAACCCCGTGAGATTTTACCGCAAGTAGGACCGGTCAGTCCCTACCCGCGTATAGACCCCCAGCAACCGAAGCAGGAAGGCTACACTCGCTCGCAAGCGGACACAAAAACGGAGCAGGAATCCCCGGTCCGCCGTCGTTTCACGGCCATGCGCAGACTGATCGACCAGCTGAAAGAATTGGCCCAGGTTTTTCGTGTCGACTACACAACAGCGGATAAAGAGATGCAGGACCAGGGGCTGGCAATAACCGAAGAGATACTGATCGACCAATTATTAAAGCTGAAAATCTCTCTGACCAGTATCGAAGAATTATTGCAGCAACTCCGTCAGCACAGTTCCGGGATCACTCTCGGCCCAGGCCAACAGCTCTCCTCCGGAAGAACAAACCTTTTTCCGGTGCATTCTGAAGGGCTGTCCGAATATCTTCTGCGTTTTGCCGATTTACAAATCAAGATCGGTCCCAACAATCGCGCTATTGTCGAAGAAATCAACAATGAGGGGCGGTTTGTCTTCGAACAGGACAGACTACGCTTGAACTTCAGGCGTTTCAATTCACTCACAGAACCGACTGACGATGCCCTGCGCCTCAACATCAGTGTCCTCGTCGGTGCGATAGAAACCGACGAGACTGGTCGCCGGGCCATTCTCTATCCACGCCCGAAGCAAGATTTCGGTCTCTACGCGGACAAGCAGATCGATCTGTCAATATGATTCGCTGTTTAACTCCTGCCCATTCAACAGCAGCTGTCCTCGTTCAAAAGTAAAATCCAGCTGATAAGCGTCAGCGGTCGTACGGGTAAAAATTCCCTTCTGCATCAGGGCCCCTGCCAGCTGTTCAGCCTGTTCATTCAAGACTGCCGCATTGACCACTGAGCGACCTTTCCGCTGCAGTTTATCAAACAGTCGGAAGCCCGCGGCAAAAGCGGCCTTTGTGATCTTGAGCTGTAGTTCCCCTGATAACCGTTCGAATACGCCGGCAGAACCGGAGGAGGGCAGCTCCTGCAAAGCGAGCTTTCCCTGTCCGGACAGTTCCCCGCCCGCTGTTTGCACGACAAGCTGCTCCAGTTCTATGCTCAGTTCTTCTTTAAACAATTCACTATAAATGCCCAGCAACTGAAGTTGCACGCTTAGGGAATCCTTCTTCCGGCTGAGCAAATCGGTCTGGAGCTGCTTGACTCTTTCTTGCAGATCTCTTAGCGTCGCCACAGCAATTCCCGACAATTTAATTTGCAATCGGCCCGCCGAAAATTCTTCTTCCGCGCACGTGAGTTCGGCAATTTTCAGATCCAGGGCACTGGAGAACTCCCCATTCTCCAGCAGGGTGCTGACCACAGACTGCAAACCATTAAGCCCAAAACCACCTTGTTCGGCTGATTGAACCTGTAAATGCTCAAGCTGCAAACGTCCCTCACCAAGAGGAATCCCCTGCTGTTCACGAAAAACACTGGTGAAATTTACCCCGACGAGATCGATCCGAACCTTATCATTTTCAACGACTTTCAAGCTCTCAAATTTCAGCTTCAGGTCACCGCTGTGCTCCTCTGAGTCAAACCTCCCGCGCAGTGATAAGCCTGTGAGTTGGAGCTCTTCTTGATCATGATGGAGAGTCAGTTCCGGCATTTCAAACCTGCTGTCGGCAATACCATTCAGCCCTATATCGGTTTCCAACAAAAACTCTTTTACCGGCAGGAAAGTTGCGAACCGGGAATTTTTCGAAATCCCTGTCCAGATTTTAATTCCCCAGGGGAAATGGCGAATCCGGTGCTGCAACTCCAACAGATCCCGCCCCGGTAAAGACAAAGAAGTCTGTACCTTCGAGACCAACAGGCCCCGCTGATAATCATCCACAGTCACATGCAGGACTCCCGGATAGCTCCGATTGAACCGTGCAACCTGATTTGCAAAATTCTCTTCCGTTTTCAAACTACAGACATAGGTCGAAGCGAAAAGCCCAGCCAGAATCAGCAGCATCAGCACGGTCATAAGTTTACGCATCAGTTTTCTCCGTTAAACCCTGCAGTGCACCCATCCGGAGTTTCCGCATGGGCACTATTTGTTTTTGTTGTGGGATAGCGACCGTCACGCTAACGGGATCGATAACACCTGTCAAGACGACTGACAGCAGACATTATTCCTGCCGCAAGTAACTGGCCGGTTTTTGCCCCAAGGCTTTCCAGGTCCCAAGCAGGCCGAGCAGCAGGGTCAGGACGATCCCGGCAGTCAGGGTCAACAGAATCACTTCCGGATGCAGGTTAAAGGGGGCGTCAAGCGGCCCTTTGAGGATGGCAAAGGCGGCCAGGGTTCCGGTCAGGGCACTGATCGCACCAGCGGCCAGACCGAGCAGCAGGAACTCGGCGGCAAAGCTCAGCAGGATGTCGCGGCGCGTGGCACCACAGACCTTGAAGATCACCGCATCATGGATACGCCGGTGCTGATCGGCCGACACGGCCCTGTTGGCCGGGATGAAGGCACCACGCAACCTGGGCGAAGATTATTATACCAAGTTCGACCGCCTCTATCCTCAACTGGCACTGCAACACAATATCCCATTCTATCCTTTTTTCCTGGACGGCGTCGCAGGAAAGCCGGAGCTGAACCAAACGGATGGC
The DNA here is from genome assembly GCA_015222355.1 of Chloroflexota bacterium. Taxonomy (GTDB): domain Bacteria; phylum Desulfobacterota; class Desulfuromonadia; order Desulfuromonadales; family Geopsychrobacteraceae; genus Malonomonas. The sequence continues at coordinate 8,369 of JADFVC010000253.1, forward strand.
ATTCACCCAACGGCTGCCGGGGTTGAGGTTATGGTGCAAGGGATATTGCCGCTGGTGGAGGAAACCTTGGCAAGAATCGTCGAAACAGCTGGAGGGTGCTGATTGACGTCGAGATCACGGGAAAGAGCCGTTTCCGGATGAAAACTAGTGCCCCGTGCGGTTAGTCGTGTCAATGAATTCTGAGACATTTTTGGTGCTGCCAAGGCGGCGCCAACGCAGGCCTAGCCGTGCGTTAAGTCAAGTTGGCGCAACGCGGGCAGCGCCGAAAAGGGCCAGAATTAGAA
>JADFVC010000254.1 GCA_015222355.1 Chloroflexota bacterium
CACTAGTACCTTGTAAACCATAAGCTGGCGCATCTTGCTTGTTATTTGACGCGCCAACTGCGTTGCGACTTCAGTTGCATAGCGGTGCTATGCGCCGTCAGTCACGCCTTGTTGGCACGCCAAATCACTGCGCAATTTTGCGACACTTTATGGTTTACAAGGCACTAGACTGGAATGATCGGGTGAAATTTTAGTGTAAATAAAATCGACAGTGACCTTGTGCCCTGCGTTCGAAGGCTTTTTAATGACGATTATACTTACACCTCCGATAAATTTGATGGGCTTATTTTTCTAATAAACGAACAGCAATATGCTGAAAGTTATGAACTGATTTTTTCGTATGTATCTACATGGAATATCAGGTTTCCTCCTGTTTGATTGACGGCAATATTTTGGGCACACCCTTTGCTTTTACTCCGTACAGACCTATCTATGGAGGAAAAGAATCGATGAAACAGATGCTTCGCTTGCTTATAGCCCTTTTGATGTGTGCCTGTCTGAGTGTTCCTGTTTTGGCTTTGGAACTGGGGAGTGATATTACGATCTACGACAAAAATTCCACTACTGAGACAGGGTGGTATTCTGCTCAGGAAGACGATGAAGTTGAGCCGGGAATGGCCGCCTCCCAAGCATGGGATCTCGAAGGATTTTTTCTTGATCAAAATTCCCTAAGCATGGTCGGGGGATTTAATTTTCAAGCAGGTGTAGGTGGTTATACTTCTGGGGATATCTTTATTTCTGTTGAAGATGAGCCAGTGTATGGTGATATTCACTTGGCTGGAAATGATGTTGTTTGGTCAAATGATAACGGTAATGCAGTTGTTAGTAATACCTACGGTTATGGGTACGTTCTGGATCTTGATTTTGAAAAGAACACTTATACGGTTTATGGCATTGATGAAAAAACGACACTGCTAAAAGCTTTTTACCAGCTAAATGAAGGCTCAAGCCCATGGCGGTATGATGCCACTATCAACGATGAGACACCTTATACTTCAGGTGATTTCTCTTTTTTCACTTCGCCCTTAGTATCTGATTTAAGCGATGCTGCTACCGGCTTCAATGGTGGCTCCCGCTACGCCCTGACCGGTTTTGACCTGTCCTTCCTTGGTCATGGCACGGAGTTTTACGCTCATTTCACCATGGGCTGCGGTAACGACAATCTGATGGGACAAGGCACGGTTGTTCCCGAACCCTCTACGTTTCTCCTGTTTGGAGCCGGTGGTGGTCTGCTCTGGTTGGCCCGGCGCAAGACGGCACGTAAAAACTGATCAACAGTCGTAACTGTAAGATAAAAATTGACAAAGGCCGCTTCCAATTATGGAGCGGCCTTTGTTCGTTGCGGTACGATAAAACCTTCATCAGCTGCAGGGCAGTTCAAAGTGAATGCTGGTTCCCTGCCCCAGTTCGCTGTCGACCCAAATCTTGCCATCGTGGGCATCAATAATGCTCTTAACGATGGTCAGGCCCAATCCGCTTCCTCCGACCGCTGTGTCGGACTGGTTACCGCGGTAGAATTTTTCAAAAATCAGGGAAACTTGTTCTTCGGTCAGGCCGATGCCGTTATCGCTGATGATCACCCGATAGCCGTGTGTCACCGGCTTGCCGCTGATAATAATTTCACCTCCGGATGGCGAGTATTTAACGGCGTTGCTGCAGAGGTTCTCCATCACTTGCCAGATTTTTTCCTTATCGACATTCAGGACCGTTGCCGGTGAATCGATGGTGACCATGAATGGATGATCCGCAGAAAAATGGCGGAAATGGTGAATCGGTTGTTCAAACAGCTCTTCGGCCGACCAGTCCTTTTTGTGCAGTTCCAGGGGCTTGCCTGATTCAATCCGACTGATGTCCAGCAGTTCTCCGACCAGCCTGGCGAGGAATTCGGACTTTTCATTGATGATGGTCAGAAATTCGAGCTGTTCTTCCGCACTGTATTGCTGATTTTTCAGCAGCAGCTCGGAATATCCCAGCATGGCTGTTAACGGGGTCGTCAATTCATGAACAGCCGTGCTGATAAATTCGCTCTTGATCCGTTCCACCTCACGCTCGTTGGTGATGTCACGAAGCAGGAAAATCATTCCTGCCGGCTGCCCTGCTTTGTCGGTGATGACCGAAGTTCGTGCCTGTAAAATGATGGGTTTTTGCGCATTGTGGGTCAATTGAGACACTTCGATCTGTAAGTCGGAGATCTGTTGACGCACGGCATCGACCATCTGCCTGAGAAGAGCAGGATCACGAATAATTGTTTTGAGTGGTTGCCCGAGCGATTTTTCAGCATTGCATTGAAACAGTCGTGCGGCACTGGGATTGATCAGTTCGAGAGTCCCTTCGAGATCGGTGACGATGAGTCCGTCAACAACCGATGTGACGACATCGGCCAGTTGTTTGCGGATCTGCTGGTTTGGAGTTGATGGCTTTTATCAGTTCAGGCAGCATCGCCGGAATCGAAGCTTGAACAATGACGCGATCTTCCAGGTCGTCCCAGCTGGTTGAGGTTTTTTTCATAATTCTTGGACCGGTTTCCCACTCTGCCCGATTGAGATATTTTTTGTCGATGATCAGGGCCAGTTCTGTTTTGCCCTGCGGGAAAAAACTCTTCAGCACGGGTGCGACTTCTTCGCCCAGCTCCAGGTAGCCGAAAAGCCTGTTGTCCTTTCTCCATGGGATGACGGCCCGTAGCGTCAAGGTTCCCAGTGCATCAAGTTCAATGCCTTGGACAAATGTTGCAGTTTGCGAGGCCTGTTGGAGGGTGTAGCGGTCTACCTGGTCACCATGCTTGGGTGGGTTATGGATACGCAGAAAAACGGTCTTGTCCGGATTGTGAAAATAGTAGTGTGAAATGCCCATTTGCCGGAACAGATCGTTGAACGTTGGCTCCGCTGCAGCCAGCAGTTGGGCACGATCCTGTTGCAGCATCAATCGTTGCAGTTCGGCAGATTGCGCCAATCGTTGCAACTGAACGTGTAAAACCTGTGCCCGTTGCTTGAGTAAATTGTGAAAGTTGGTGTCAATCGCACGGCTGTCGAGCACGAGGTTGCGGGCGATATCTCGTTCCAGGTACCAGGAGGTCGTGGCAATATAAAAACTGAGAAA
>JADFVC010000255.1 GCA_015222355.1 Chloroflexota bacterium
AGGCTGCACTTCGGCCCAGATGTCGTTCCAGTCGTCGTAAGGCTCGGTGCCCAACGCTATTTCCATGGCCTGCACAGCATCGAGAAACTCCGGACAGGCGTCAAGGAACGATTCCTTACCCTGGTCAGTGATCTGAAAGTGCAACCGCAACGGGCTCTCTACAGTAATGCGGCGAAAGCCGAAATGGGCATTGTCGAAAACCTTGCAGGTTTCGGTATTGGCAAATCGGCCGTGCTCGCGGGTGAGGACTTCAATGATTTTATCGGTGAGATAGCGGCTCTTGTCGCCCAAACTGCGTCGCATTGGTGCCCAGCGCTCACGCCCGTCTATGAGCTGGATATTGTCCTTGCGCTTCTTTTCCTTGCGGTTGGTGACCACCCAGATGAAAGTGCCGATACCGGTGTTGTAGAACATCTTTTCGGGCAGCGCGACTATGGCCTCCAGCCAGTCGTTTTCGATGATCCAGCGCCGGATCTCGCTTTCGCCAGAGCCCGCCCCGCCGGTGAACAGCGGTGAGCCGTTAAACACGATGGCGCAGCGTGACCCGTACTTTTTCTTTTTTGGTTGCACCAGTTCAAAATGGCCGATCATGTGCAGCAGAAAAAGCAGTGCCCCGTCATTTACCCGCGGCAACTTGCCGGTATAGCCGCGAAAGCTGGATAGCTTGGCGATCTCTTTTTTCTCCGCCTTCCAATCCACACCAAAGGGAGGATTGGCCAGCAGGTAGTCGAAACGTTCTCCGGCAAACTTGTCTTCAGTCAAGGTGTTGCCGAACTCGATGCGGCTGTCCTTGTGACCCTTGATCAGCAGATCGGAAGCGGCCACGGCATAGGAGCGTGGATTGTAGTCCTGGCCGCGCACGATGACCCGAGCGCTCTCGTTGTGCTCCCGAATCCAGTTTTGAGATTCGGATAGCATGCCCCCGGTTCCGCAGGCCGGGTCGCAAACCGTCGTGATCACCCCCTGTGTGGTCAGGATATGTGCATCCGGCTCCAGCAGCATGTTCACCATGAGCCGAATCACCTCCCGTGGCGTGAAGTGATCGCCTGCCGTCTCATTGGCCGCTTCATTGAAACGCCGGATAAGGTCTTCGAAAATCAGCCCCATGGTGATGCTGCCCACCCGTCCGGGGTGCAGGTCCATTTCAGCAAATTTGGAGACGACCAGATAGAGGCGGTTGGCCTCCTCCAGCTTTTCAATCTCCTTTTCGAATTCAAAATATTCAAAAATCTTGCGGACATTCTCGGAAAATCCGGCAATGTAATCCGTCAGGTGACGTCCGATGTTGTCCGGATCGCCCTTGAGTTTTGGAAAGTCGAGATTGCTGTGATTATGAAACCCGAACTTATCACCGTTGCCGGCGACTTTGTTCAAGATGGGGTCGATATTCTTGACTTTGCCGTCCTTGATCTGGTTGTAGCGTTTGACAACCGCCGCCTTGGTGGGCGCCAGCACACAATCAAAACGCCGCAGAACCGTCATGGGCAACATCACGCGCTCATATTGCGGCGGCCGGTAAGGTCCTCGCAGCAAATCAGCCACAGACCAGATGAAGTTCGAAAGTTCCTGAAAGTTGGCGGTCATTTAGATTCTCTCCTGATACACTCAAACGATTCCCGTTTCGTCACGTTTCGGCAATACCAAAAAATCCTGCGCTTCCATCTTTTCACAATCGAGGGGGACGTTCGTGCAGAACGTGCGCAACTCCCCAAAAAAATGGACTAAGTTAAGCTTTCAATGTTCAACAAAGTC
>JADFVC010000256.1 GCA_015222355.1 Chloroflexota bacterium
GTTGTTGTGCAAAGCAGTAGTGCGACTATCGGCATTACCCTGGCCCTGGCAACGTCAGGATTGATCTCGTTTGAAGCGAGCGTTGCCCTGATTCTGGGCGAAAATATCGGCACGACGATCACTGCAAACCTGGCAGCTATTGGAACAAACCTTGCCGCAAAACGAACCGCTTTTGCCCATTTTCTGTTCAATACCCTGGGGACGGGTTTAATCCTGATACTGTTCCCGGTGTATCTGAAGTTTATTTCAGTCATGACCCCGGGTGATGCTGATTTTATGATTCAGAGCCAGGCACAGGCTGACAGCTTTTCAGCCTCGATAGGGGATAAACCTTATATTGCCAGACATATTGCAAACACCCACACGATGTTCAATATCGTCAATACAATTATTTTCCTGCCTTTGATCGGTGTTTTGGCAAAAATATCAACACTGATTATTCGTGGCGAGGATGAGGTTGGTGAACGGCAAGTCAAGTTTATTGATAATCGTGTTCTCAATACTCCGCCGATTGCCATTGGACAAGCACGTCGTGAAACTCTGAGGATGGCCGAAGTCACCCTGGAGATGTTGCAGGAAAGCTGTCAATTCTTTGAGGATGGCAATCTTAAACGAATTTCCGGTCTGGAAAAACGTGAGGAACTGGTTGATTTCTTACAAAAGGAAATTACCGATTTTCTTGTTCAGTTGTCGCAACGGTCAATTGCGGTACAGACCTGTGAAACTATGGCTTCACTCATTCACATGGTCAACGACCTGGAGAGGATTGGTGACCATTGTGAAAACCTCTGGGGGCTCGGAATCCGCAAATTTGAAGAAAAAGTCTCTTTTTCCGATTCCGGCGATCATGAAGTTACGACTATTGCGCAGACAACCGAGGAATTTTTACGCTTTATTGTCGCGGCGATGGAAAGTCAGGATCAAACAATTGCTGCTAAGTCCATTGAGTATGAAGATACCATCGATGATCTGGAAAGGTCATTGCGGAATAACCATATCTCACGTTTGCATACCGGTGAATGTGCTGTAGGCCCTGGCCTGATTTTCATTGACATGCTGCACAATTTTGAAAAAATCGGCGATCATGCTTTCAATGTCTCCGAGGCGATACTTGGAGAAAAATAGATGCTGGCAGCAATCGATGTCGGCAGCAACACGGTACGGATGTTGCTTAGCAGCCCCTCGCTGAAAGGACGACAGCCGGAGCGTTATTACCAGCAGATTACCCGTCTTGGCGGGGGCTATATTCAAGGTAAGGGTCTTGCTCTGGAAAGTATGGAGCGGACCCTTACTGTTTTACGTGGTTTTAAAGATATTCTTGAACAAGGGCGGGCAAGCCATGTCCGATTGGTCGGAACTGCCGCATTACGCCATGCCGAAAACCGGGAAGAATTTGTCAAACGTGTCAAAGAGCGGACCGGCCTGAATCTTGAAATTATATCCGGGTGGGAAGAGGCACGTTTAAGTGCTGCAGGAATCCTTTCCGTGTTAAATCCTCTCCCTGAAATTTCGTTACTTATCGATATCGGCGGTGGCAGTACCGAATTTATTCTTTGTTCTTCCGAACAGGTTGTTTTCCAAAGCAGTTACCCCCTGGGTGTTGTTCGTCTCAGCGAGGAGTATGCCGGCAAATCAGCTCGGAAAGTGGCGATCCAGCAGATGCTTGAGCAGTTTGATCGGGATCTCAAAGCGGCGGAGCTTATCTCCTCTCCGGCTGCTGACCGGCAATTGGTGGGGACTGCGGGAACGATCACGACCCTGGCTGCCTTGGATCTGCAGATGACAAACTATGATCGGCGGCAGATCAATAACCATGTCCTGAACTATGCGTGGCTGCGACAAACCAAGGTTTATCTAAACAGCCTCTCCGTCTCAGCAAGAGAAGCTTTGCCGGGGATCGAGGCAGGGCGTGGCGACCTGATTTTGCCAGGGCTGGAAGTCATACTGCAGTTGCTGGAGCACTTTCGCCAATCCCACATCAAGGTTGCAGACTCCGGCTTGTTGGAAGGGGTCATGTTTGATTTGGCAAAACACCCATCTGATTGACAGATAATCGCCAATTGCCTATTATTCGATCTTCACTTTTTACCTAAAACATATGTAATTAAGGGACGTTATGCAAAAAGTATTGCTTTCAGGAAATGAGGCGATTGCCCGTGGCGCCTATGAGGCAGGGGTGCTGGTTGCTGCAGCTTATCCGGGTACGCCGAGTACCGAAATCCTGGAAAATGCCAAACGCTATGAAGAGATTGATGCGTCCTGGGCCCCGAATGAAAAAGTTGCCTTAGAGGTTGGTATCGGTGCCAGCTTCGGTGGTGCCAGGGTCTTGGTGACGATGAAACATGTTGGCGTGAATGTCGCTGCGGATCCGCTTTTTACGCTTTCCTACACGGGGGTTCGTGGCGGGTTGGTGTTGGTTGTCGCTGACGATCCGGAATTGCACTCATCACAGAATGAACAGGACAGCCGGAATTACGCCAAGTTTGCCAAAGTACCGATGTTTGAACCGGCCGACAGCCAGGAAGCTTTGGAGTTTACCAAGCTCGGCTTTGTCGCCAGCGAACAGTTCGACACACCGATATTCCTGCGCAGCACGACCCGGATTTCTCACTCAAAATCGGTGGTTTCTCTTGGTGAGCGTCCTCAGGACATTCCGCGGCCCACTTTGGAACGGAATCCGGCCAAACTGGTTATGTTGCCCGGCAATGCCCGTCGCCGCCATTTTGCGGTCGAAGATCGTCTCCAGAAAATGGCAGAATGGTCCTGTCAGCAATCCTTTAATCGTATTGAGAAAGGGGCTGGCAAGGTCGGGGTTATCACTGCCGGGGTTTCTTACCAGTATGTGAAAGAAGTGATGCCCGATGCGGATGTTCTGAAAATTGGTCTGGTTTACCCATTGCCTGAGCAGATGATCAGGGATTTCGCGGCGAACTATGAAACTCTCTACGTTGTCGAAGA
>JADFVC010000257.1 GCA_015222355.1 Chloroflexota bacterium
CTTTCTTGACAGGTGGCGGTCAAATTGATAGTTACTGTTTGGTAACTATTTGTGAGGAAAAGTGATGTTGACACTGACGACCCGCCAGCAACAGGTTTACGATTTCATCGTTTGCTACAGTGAGGAGCGAGGCTATGCTCCGTCATTACAGGAGATTGCCGGGCATCTCAAAGTTCGTGGCAACGTGGGAGTGCTGCGCCACCTCAACGTCCTGGAGAAGAAGGGTTACATTCAGCGCAGTCGTGGCAGGTCACGGGGAATCGTGGTCTGTGGCCGGGCTTCATCACTGGCGCTGCCGCTGGTGGGGAGTGTGCAGGCTGGGCCTTTAAGTGAAGCTTTGGAGGAGATCGAGGGCTATTTGTCGGTCGATTCCTCGCTGGTCCGGGGGAAGGACTCTTTTGCTCTGCGGGTCCGAGGGGATTCGATGATCGAGGCGCAGATCGCTCCCGGCGATCTGGCAATTGTCCGCCCGCAGAATACCGCGGATGATGGCGATATCGTGGTGGCGATGCTTGACGGCGAAGCGACTCTCAAGCGTTTTTTCCGGGAGCAGGATGCCATCCGACTGCAGCCGGAAAACAGTCGTTTGCAACCGATCGTCTTGCGTCCCGAAGATGGTGAGGTCGTTATTCTCGGCAAGGTGACCGGTATTGTTCGGTCGCTGGTTTAGTTATGCAGGAGAGAATAGAGGGGATCAGGGTCGGGGTGATTCACGGGCCGGGAGGAAAGATCCGGCCGGTCTGGTTCGACCTGAATCGCCGACAGCACCGGGTGCATCAGGTGACCAACAGCTGGCGGGAGCGGCGCGGAGAGACAACCCTGATCCATTTTCATGTCACCGATGAAGGGGCGCTGTACGAGCTGGTTTATAATCTGACCGAAGGAGGGTGGCAGCTGGAACGGATCGAAGCGCTCTGATGGCCAGAATCATCATGCATATCGACATGAACGCCTTTTTTGCTGCGGTTGAGCAGCAGTCGAATCCGGCGTTGCGTGGGGTGCCGGTGGCGGTGGTCGGCAGTCAGCAGCGGACCATCATTCTGACCTGCTCCTACGAAGCACGTGCCTACGGGGTCAAGACCGGGATGACCCTCTACGAGGCACGCCGGAAGTGTCCGCAGTTGCAGCTGGTCGCTGCGAACAATCGGCTTTACGCCCATGTTTCCGCACAGATCATCAGAATTTTTCAGGATTACACGCCGCTGGTCGAGGTTTTTTCCGTCGACGAGGCCTTTCTCGATGTCTCCGGTTCCCTGGGGCTTTTCGGCAGTGTCCGACGGATCGCTTATCTGATTAAATCACGCATCAAAATCCACCTCGGTCTGACCTGTTCCGTCGGTATCGCTTCCAATAAACTGCTCGCCAAGTTGGCCTCCGAGATGCATAAGCCGGATGGCTTGACCCTGATTCCGCCGGAATCTGTTGCCGACCTGCTCAAAGAGTTGCCGGTCGGCGAAATCTGCGGCATCGGGCGCAAAACCGCGGGCAAATTGAACCGCCTGGGGATCTTTACCTGTGGTCAGCTGGGGCGTTATCCGGTGGCGAAGCTGAAAGCGCAGTTCGGCATTGTCGGTGAGCGGCTGGCACTGATGGGACGGGGAATTGATCACTCACCGGTGCTGTCTCCGGAACAGGAGGCCGAGGTGAAGACGGTCGGTCACAGCATGACCCTGAAACAGGATATTTCCGCACGGGATGAGATTGCTCGCTTTCTACTGCAATTGTCCGAGATGGTCGGCCGCCGCGCGCGTCGTTACGGGGTGAGCGGGCGGACGGTAACCCTGACGGTGCGTTACGCCGATTTTTCTACTTTCAGCCGACAACAGATCCAGGCCGAGCCGATCTGTCGCAGTGAAGAGCTCTACCAGGCGGCGTTGCGGATTCTCGATCGTCTGTTGCTGACCCAACCGGTTCGCCTGCTTGGAGTGCGCTTGTCGAACTTGCAGGACCGAGATCAACAATTGCTGTTGCTGCCGGAAGAGCGTCGCCGCCGGCAGTTGACCGAGGCCCTCGACCAGGTCAACGATCGCCACGGTGAGTTCAGTGTCATGTCGGGTAGCCTGCTTGAGGTGAAAGGGAAGGGGAGTCATGTGATTTCACCGGCGTGGCGTCCAGCAGGGATCCGCAACGTTTCTTTTTCGTGAGTTATCCTTTTTCCTTGGCTGAAAAGTTGCTTTCTGGCATAATCCTCCGTCTTTTAAAAAAATACGATTTATAAAGGGTTTAGCTGATGTCAGAAAAGATTCGCAACATAGCCATTATTGCCCACGTTGATCACGGCAAGACCACGCTGGTCGATGCCATGTTGATTCAGTCCGGGGTGTTTCGTGAAAATCAGGTCATTACCGAGCGGGTGATGGACAGCAACGACCTGGAGAAGGAGCGGGGGATCACGATCCTCTCGAAAAACCTCTCGGTTCACCACGGTGATCTAAAAATCAATATCGTCGATACTCCGGGGCACGCCGATTTCGGCGGCGAGGTTGAGCGGATCCTGAAGATGGTCGATTCGGTGTTACTGCTGGTCGATGCTTTCGACGGGCCGATGCCGCAGACCCGCTTCGTGTTGAAGAAATCTCTCGACCTGGGTCTGAAACCGCTCGTTGTGATTAACAAGATCGACCGTCCCGGCTCTCGCCCGGAAGAGGTGGTCGACATGGTTTTCGACCTGTTCTGCGAACTGAATGCCAACGAAGAACAGCTCGATTTTCCCATCGTCTACACCAGCGCCAAAAACGGCATTGCCAAAAAAGAGCTGGAGGATGATTCGGATAACCTGGAGCCGTTGTTCCAGATGATCCGCGACCGGGTCGATCCGCCGCAGGTCGATCCTGACGCGCCATTTCAGATGCTGGTGACCAATATCACCTACAACAAGTTTATTGGCCGGATTGCCACCGGCAAGATTTCCAACGGCCGGGTTAAATCGGGGGAAACCGTCGCCTGGATCGATAAGGATGGCCATATCAAAAACGGCCGGGTGACCAAACTGCTCGGCTACCAGGGGCTGCAGCAGGTCGAGATTGAGGAAGCGATGGCCGGAGATATCGTCACCATTGCCGGGTTTGATGACCTGGGAATCGGGGAAACCCTGGCCAGTGCAGAACATCCCCGGGCACTCCCTTATATGGCGATCGACGAGCCGACCCTGTCGATGAACTTCATGGTCAGCAACTCTCCCTTTGCCGGGCGTGAGGGCAAGTATGTCACTTCACGGAATATCCGCGATCGCTTGATGAAAGAGCTGCGCACCAATGTTTCGTTGCGGGTCGAGGATACCGACAATACCGATACCTTCAAGGTTTCAGGGCGTGGTGAGTTGCACCTGTCGATCCTGATCGAAAATATGCGCCGCGAAGGCTTCGAGATGTCGGTCTCCAAGCCGGAGGTTATCTTTCGCGAGATCGATGGCCAACGCTGTGAGCCGCTGGAATATCTGACAATCGATGTGCCGGAAGCGTATCAGGGGACAGTGATCGAAAAGCTTGGCGCCCGCAAGGCAGTGATGGTGTCGTTGCAGCCGATGGAAGGGACCAACCGGATTGAATTCATCATTCCGGCGCGGGGCTTGATCGGCTTTCGGACCGAGTTCATGACGGAAACCCGCGGGACCGGGGTGATGAACCACTCCTTCCATGAGTATGCATCCTACAAAGGGCCGATTGTCGGGCGCAAAAACGGGGTACTGATCTCCATGGACGCCGGCGAGTCGATCGCCTATTCGCTGTTCAACCTGCAGGATCGTGGTACCCTCTTTATCGGTCCCGGGGTTGCGGTCTATGAGGGGATGATCATCGGGCAGCATGCCAAGGAGAACGACCTGGTTGTCAACGCCTGCAGAGGGAAGAAACTGACCAACGTACGGGCTTCCGGCACCGATGAAGCCCTCCGCTTGACCCCGGCGACGATCTTGTCACTGGAACAGGCCCTGGAATATATCGCTGATGATGAGCTGGTTGAAGTAACGCCCAAATCGATTCGCTTACGTAAAAGATATCTTGACGCGAATGAGCGGAAAAAGATGGAGAAGAAGCTGAAATAGCTTTTGCGTCATCGGGGACAGAATAACAATAAACGGGGACAGAATTTGAATTCTGTCCCCGTCTTTTTATTCCAGCCCCAGCCGTTTGATTTTTTCCACCAGAGTGGTGCGGTTGATCGCCAGTAGTTCAGCCGCCCTGGCTTTGACTCCTTGTCCCAGATCCATGGCCTGCTGGATCATCTGGCGTTCGATGTCCGCAACCACTTGCCTCATGTCGATGCCCTCATTCGTGACTTGCGAGTCGTTCAGCGGTGCGGCATTTTGCACCTTGGCGATGTCGGGAGGCAGGTCATCACAGCTGATGATCTCACCGTCGCTCAGTGCCACGGTCCGTTCAATGACATTTTCCAGCTCCCGGACATTCCCCGGCCAATCGTAAGACTCAATGGCTCGCATAGCATTGCGATCGATGGCCATCAGCGGACGACGCATCTCTTTGCAGATTCTGCTGAGGAAGTGGCGGGTGAGCTGAGGGATGTCACCTCGGCGTTCCTTGAGCGGTGGCAGGAGAATCGGGATCACGTTGAGTCGATAGTAGAGATCCTCGCGGAACTGACCGTTTTTGACTCGCTCAGGAAGATCGGCATTGGTTGCGGAGATCAGTCGTATGTCAAGTCGAATCTTGCGGCTTGAGCCGACCCGTTCGAATTCGTGTTCCTGCAATACTCGGAGCAGTTTCATTTGTAACCGCTCCGGCATGTTGCCGATTTCGTCGAGAAAGATGGTTCCGCCATTGGCGTCTTCAAATTTCCCCGGTTTGTTGGCAATGGCACTGGTGAATGAGCCCTTCGTATGTCCGAAGAGTTCTGATTCAAGTAGCTCTGCCGGGATGGCGCCGCAGTTGATGGCGATAAAGGGTTTGTTTTTACGCGGACTGTTGTAGTGAATCGCCTTGGCCACCAGCTCTTTGCCGGTTCCTGACGCCCCGAGAATCAGGATTGTTGAGTCGGTGTTGACGACCTTTTCCATCCGCGTGAAAACTTGCTGCATTGATTGGCTGGTACCAATGATGTTGTCAAACCGATAACGGCCATGAAGTTGCTGGCGCAGGTATTGGTTTTCGATGACCAGATGGTTTTTTTCCAGCGCCTTGGCAACCTGTATTTTTAATCTTTCAAAGTTGAATGGTTTGCTGATGTAGTCGAAAGCGCCTTCCTTCATTGCTTCAACAGCCGTTTCTGCCGAGGCATTGCCGGTAATCAGGATAACGCAGGTTTGCGGAGAAATTTCTTTCACCTGCTTGAGGATATCGATGCCGCTGACCCCCGGCAGGAACAGATCGCTGATAATCAGTTCGTAAGACTGATTCTTTAGCAGGGAGAGGGCTTTTTCCCCGGTAAGACTGGTTTCTACACGGTACCCGGCAGCTGTTAAGAGCAGGGAAAGGGCCTTACAGCTTTCCAGTTCGTCATCAATCAGCAGGATTTTCGCCGTCTGTGACATTGGTAGCCTCCAAAGTGAAGCGTCATTTCATTGACGTAAACTAGCATACGTGGAACATCTTCAGCAAGAGTTTCTCCATAATAAACATTAGAAATAGTGTGTAATTGTTTGGATTCACATCATGTTGTTCTTTTCAACAGGTTTAGGGCATTATGGCAGCGCCGGATACGATAAGAATAGAACACTATTCTAACTTGACTTGTTGCTGGTTTTTTTGTACTTATGTCATCATGATATCCACGTAAGTTTTTGATTTTATTATAAAAATTTAGTTTTAGTGAATTTTTTTAGCCATCTCAAAAAATCACAAATTCATAAATCATATCACATTTAATGAGAGGATAAGGCAATGGGTGGAACGAAGTTCAAAAAAATAATGGCGGCCAACCGCGGTGAAATTGCGATTCGAATTTTTCGCGCTTGTACCGAGCTGGGGATTGCAACGGTGGCGATCTACTCTGAGGAAGATCGTTTGTCCTTGCACCGTTATAAGGCTGATGAAGCCTACCAGGTTGGGAAAGGGAAGGGTCCGATCGATGCTTATTTAGGGATTGATGAAATTATCGACCTGGCGCGTAAAAAGAATGTTGATGCTATCCATCCCGGCTACGGTTTTTTGTCGGAGAATGCTGAATTTGCTGAAGCTTGTGAGCGGGCCGGAATTGCCTTTATCGGGCCCACTCCGGAAATTCAGCGGCGCCTGGGTGACAAGATTTCCGGGCGCCAGGTTGCTGTTGCTGCTGGTGTCCCAATCGTCCCCGGAACGGAAAATCCGATCAAGACCGAAGAAGAAGCCCTGATCTTTGCCAAAGAGGCTGGTTACCCGATCATTGTCAAGGCCAGTGCCGGCGGCGGCGGTCGGGGGATGCGCGTCGCTCAGAGCCAGAAAGAGTTGCTTGATGGGTTGCGTAGTGCCGCTTCCGAAGCACAGGCTGCTTTTGGCGATGCGACAGTTTTTCTTGAGAAATACATTAAAAATCCAAAACATATTGAGGTACAGATCCTTGGCGACAAGCATGGCAACCTGGTGCATTTTTACGAGCGGGATTGTTCGATTCAACGCCGGCATCAGAAGGTGATAGAGATTGCGCCCTCGCTCTCCCTGACAAAAAAGATGCGGGAAGAAATCTGCGATTACGCCCTGAAAATTGCCAAAGAGGTTGATTACGTCAATGCCGGGACGATCGAGTTCTTGCTGGATGAGGACGGCAAATTTTATTTTATCGAGGTCAATCCACGGATTCAGGTTGAACATACCGTGACGGAACTGGTGACCATGCGTAACCTGGTTCAGGCGCAGATTCTGATCGCCGAGGGGAAAAAGCTGTCTGATCCGGAAATCGGTATCAAAAGCCAGAAAGATATCGAACTGCGTGGCTACGCAATCCAGTCACGGATTACCACCGAAGATCCGAACAACAACTTCGCTCCTGATTTCGGGACCATCAAAGCTTACCGGACGGCCGCCGGTTTTGGCGTGCGTCTGGATGCCGCGGCCGGTTATGCCGGTGCCCTCATCACGCCGCATTACGATTCTCTGTTGGTGAAAATTTCCACCTGGGGTCTGACTTTTGACGATGCTTCCCGCATCATGCATCGTGCTCTGCAGGAATTCCGTATCCGTGGTGTCAAAACGAATATCGGCTTTCTCGAAAAGGTGATGACGCACCCGGTTTTTCTGGAAGGCAACTGCGATACCTCCTTTCTCGATAATCACCCGGAGGTGTTTGATCTGCGGATCAAGAAAGACCGTGCCAACAAGATTCTCAACTTTATCGGGCATACCACCGTCAACGGCTATCCGGGGATTGCTCCGGAGAAAGCGCTGCATTACAAGAACCTGCGTGAAGCCGATGTCCCGGAAATTCCCTACGGTCAGGCACATCCGCGCGGCACCCGCGATATCCTGCGGGAAAAAGGTCCGGAAGGGCTGGCTGAGTGGGCACGTCAGCATAAGCAGCTGCTGATTACCGACACCACCATGCGTGATGCTCACCAGTCGCTGATGGCGACCCGTTTTCGTACCTATGACCTGGACCGGATTGCCGAGGCGACCGCGCATCTGGGTGGCGGACTCTTCTCTCTGGAGATGTGGGGCGGTGCGACCTACGATGTTTCCATGCGTTTCCTGCGGGAAGATCCCTGGGAGCGGTTGGAGCGGTTACGGAACAAGATTCCGAACATTCTGTTTCAGATGCTGCTGCGTGGCTCCAACGCGGTCGGCTATACCAACTATCCGGATAACGTCGTACAGGAGTTTGTCGCCAAGGCGGCGGCATGCGGCATTGATGTCTTTCGCGTCTTCGACTCGCTGAATTGGACCACCGGTATGAAGGTGGCGATGGAGGCGGTCAACAAGAGTGGTGCCATCTGCGAAGCAGCAATCTGCTATACCGGCGATATTCTTGATCCGAAGCGTGACAAGTACCCGTTGGAGTACTATGTCAACATGGCCAAGGAGTTGGAGAAGATGGGGGCGCAGATCCTGGCGATCAAGGATATGGCCGGTCTGCTCAAACCCTTTGCCGCGGAAAAACTGGTCAAGGCTCTGAAGCAGGAGATCGGTTTGCCGATCCATCTGCATACCCATGATACCTCCAGCAACGGTGGTGCCATGCTGCTGATGGCTGCCGTGGCCGGTTGTGATATCGTCGACTCGGCGCTCTCTTCGGTTTCCGGACTGACTGCCCAACCGAATATGAACGCGCTGCTGGCGGCCCTGGAGGGGACCATCTGGGATCCGAAGCTGAATATGGACGGCCTGCAGCAGCTGGCCAACTACTGGGAGACCGTTCGGACTTATTACGCACCGTTCGAGTCGGAGCTGCGCAGCGGGACCGCCCAGGTTTATTTCCACGAGATCCCCGGTGGTCAGTACTCCAACTACAAGCCGCAGGTTGAGGGGCTGGGGCTTGGCCACCGCTGGGAAGAGTGCAAGGAGATGTATCGCAAGGTCAACGATATGTTCGGCGACCTGGTCAAGGTGACCCCGTCTTCGAAGATCGTCGGCGACATGGCGATGTTCATGGTGCAGAACAACCTGGAGCCGGAGGATGTCTTTGAGCGAGGCTCCGAGCTGGCCTTCCCGCAGGGAGTGGTCGACTTCTTCAAGGGGATGATCGGCCAACCGTATGGCGGTTTCCCGGAAAAGCTGCAGAAGATCATTCTCAAAGGGGAGCAGCCGCTGACCTGCCGTCCGGGTGACCTGCTCGAACCGATCGATTTCGTGCTGAAGAAGGATGAACTGGAGAAGAAACTCGGTCACCAGGTGCGCGATGAAGACGTGCTTTCCGCGGTCCTTTATCCCGGTGTTTACGAGGAGTTCGACCGCTTTCGCCAGGAGTACAGTGACACCTCTGTGATACCGACCCCGGCTTTTTTCTATGGTTTGGATGTCGGTGACGAGGTGGTCATCGATATTGAAGCGGGTAAAACCCTGATTGTAAAACTCAACGCCATCGGCCGGGTCCGTGAGGATGGTACCCGCAATATTTACTTCGAGTTGAACGGTGAGCCGCGTTCGGCAACGGTGAAAGACGATTCGGCGGAGCCGGATGAAAGCAGTCATGTCAAGGCCGATCCGGAAAACGGGAAAGAGGTCGGTGCGCCGATGCCGGGCAAAATCTTCAAGATGATGGTCAATGTCGGTGACGAGGTCAAAGAAGGGGATGTGTTGTTGGTCACCGAAGCGATGAAGATGGAGACCAACATCAAGGCCAGGAAGGATGGCGTGATCAAGGAACTGATCTTTGGTGAAGGGGATCAGGTTGATCAGGGTGATCTGTTGCTGGTGTTTGAATAGACGTTTTTTGCTGAAGAGAAATGGAGCCGGGCTTAACCGCCCGGCTTTTTTTTTGAGCTAAATCAGTTTTTCTGAAGTTGCGCGAGACTTGTCATCCGGATCGTGAGACTGTAGGAGATGGGTACGCATTGCGATTGCAAGAAAATCAAAAAAAACGCCGCCAAGGGGAGAGAGGTCCTTGACGGCGAAAGAGGGATGTTGCTTATCCGTTCGGGCGGGAACGGGAGTATACCCCTATATACTTATCCAATATTAAGCAATGTCTATGCCAATTTTAAATTAAGGGAATAATCGCACTGAAAAGACCTGATTAGGCGAGAATGGTATTTTGGTGTAGTGCACAATTGTGCCATGAATGGCACAGAAAGTGGCGGATCAGGACAGGTTTGGTCTTATCGCTGCCCGAATGGGTCACATGGTCATGTGTCATATCTGGCACATGACCATGTTGTTTGTGCTCAGAATGGCACAGTTTTCTTTTTGTGCCGATAGCTTTGTCTGTCGATCTTCTGTCGTTCCAGCATGCGATAAAAAGTCCGGCGTGGGATGGCGGCGAGTTTTGCTGCGGCAGAAACATTGCCATCGGTTTCACGCAGATAATGGATCAGCAAATCAGCTTCAACCTTACCCAGTTGTT
This sequence comes from Chloroflexota bacterium, assembly GCA_015222355.1. GTDB lineage: Bacteria > Desulfobacterota > Desulfuromonadia > Desulfuromonadales > Geopsychrobacteraceae > Malonomonas. The sequence continues at coordinate 9,925 of JADFVC010000257.1, forward strand.
GGTCGCGCTGGTGACGTAATCCCGATTCTCCGGAGGTGATGCTTCCCTGTCGTTGACGGAGCAGTTCACCGAAGATGACCGGTAGCTGTTCCAGATGGATGATCTGGTCGGGGGAGAGGACAACGGCACGTTCAATAATATTCTGTAGTTCACGGATATTTCCCGGCCAATGGTAGCACATCAGCGCCTGTCTGGCCTGTGGATCAATTTTATGAATAGTTTTATTCAGCCTGCGAGCCGTGTGATTGAGTAAATGATCAACCAATTGTTGCAAGGAATTCAATCGGTTGCGTAGCGGTGGCAGGGTAATGGTAAAAACATTGATGCGGTAGAACAGGTCTTCGCGGAACCAACCTTCGCTGATCCCCACTTCGATCGGTTTGTTGGTCGCAGCGATGACTCGAACATCGACTTTTTTGACCCTGTTACTGCCGACCGGTTTGATTTCGCCACTGTCGAGGACACGTAAGAGTTCGGCTTGCAGTTTAGGGGTGATATCACCAATTTCATCAAGAAAGATGGTGCCGCCATCCGCTGCCTCGAATAATCCCTTCTTGTCTGAGACCGCACCGGTAAAAGAGCCTTTTTTGTGCCCGAATAATTCACTTTCAAGCAGACTGTCGGTCAGCGTTGTACAGTTGACAGTCACCAGCGGTTTGTCGGCTCTTTGGCTGGCTTCGTGGATGGCATGGGCGGTCAGTTCTTTCCCGGTGCCGCTTTCCCCACGGATCAATACCGATGTCGGTGTCGGGCCGACCTGTTTGATCATATATAAAACACCCTGGGTGCGTGGATCGCTGCCGATGATGGTTGTTCCGGCGTACTCCTGGTCGAGGGCTCGACGGGCCAGGTCGTACTTCTGTTCAAGACTGGTGCGATCTTTTTCCAGGCGGCGCATCGAGTAGGGGAGGCACATATGGGTGTCAGCGAGCCCCTGGCAGACGGCTATCGCATGTTCGCGACAGGTTGCGTAGCCGCAACCGGCGCAGTTCAGTTCATCCTGTTCGGTAAATTTGTCGGTTTCGTTGAGTATGCGCCGGATCGCGTCACCATTGGGACGTTCAAGCTGATGTTGCTTGTTGGAAAACTGACGATCCAGTTGCAGTTGTTCAGGTGCTTTAAGGTAATGGGCGGCCGCTTGATAAGGAATCTCCCGATGCAAATAATCGATGATCAGGTTGCGCTTCGAAAAAGACGTCAATCGATTGGTGCGCCCCGGTCCACCGATGCAGCCACCGTTACAGGAACGGACATCGACATATTGCGGGGAGATACGCCCTGCAGCCAGGTCGCGAATAACCTCCATGCTGGCTTCTTCACCGACTGTCGAGACAAAGTTCGGGTCAAGGCCGTTATTGACAATACCGAAGTTATTAAAAGGTCCACCGACGATGGAAAAGCTGCGTCCGGTACTGGTTGACAAACCGGACAACGGAGTTTTTCCGAGCCGCTGGGGGTCGATCTTTTTCTTGTGGAGCATGCGGTTCAGCTCTCGGTAAGTCAAAACAGTATCGATTGCCCCCTTGACCGGCTCGGAGTTGATTTCAAATTTTCCGCCGATACAAGAGCTGATGTAAACGACATGGGTGTCCTGTCCACGATGGGCCTTGATAAAACGGCCGATGGCGACCATGGGTGAAACGACCGGAACCAGGTTTTTCAACAGGATGGGGTAATGGCGTTCAATCAGGTCGACAACCGTTGGACAGTGGCTGGAAATTAATGGATAGTCGAGCTTTTGACCGATCATTTCGCGGTATTCCGGGGCAATTAATTCAACCCCGGCGGTTCCCTCAAGGACTTCATCAAAGCCAAGCTTTTTCAGGGCAGTAACCATTTGTGCCGGGTCAAGATCGTAAAAAAAGGCCGGGAAAGAACAACCGAGCACGGCAACAACCGGTTGTTTGCCACGCAGCAGCAGCTCGGTTTCGGTAATGGCATCGGCGATCACCTTGGCTTGTTGTGAGCAGACCTGGATACACTTGCCACAGCCGATACAGCGGTGGTGAATGACCTCGGTTGCATCCCGGGTGACGCCGATTGCTTTTGTCGGGCAGTTACGCACACAGGCGTAGCATTTTTTGCAACGCTCCTGAATCGTCGTGATTGGGCCGGTTTCTTTAGCGTGCGGCATGTTGGAACCCTTCGATTTTTAAAAAAGATTCCAGATTGTGTCATTGATGGCACACTTGTGTCAAGCCGTGGTTTTGTGGCGCAAATGACGACCGACCTGGGCACTGTGATGGCAGGCGGCCAGATGATTTTTCCCCTGATCCACTAATTGGGGAGCTTCTTTTTTACAGATGGCATCGGCGTAAGGGCAGCGTGGGTGGAAGTAGCAACCGCTGGGAGGATTGATCGGCGAGGGGATTTCCCCGGCCAGCGGGGCTGGCCGGGGCTGTTCGGGATCGGGGATCGGAACTGCGTTGAGCAGTGCCTCCGTGTAGGGATGGCGCGGGTTGCGATAGAGTTCGTCGGCCGCAGTCAACTCGACGATTTTCCCCAGGTACATCACGGCAATTCGATCGCTGACATGCTCGATGACTGCCAGGTCGTGGGCAATGAACAGGTAGCTGAGATGATGCTCCTGCTGGATCTCTTGCAGCAGGTTGAGGATCTGTGCCTGGACCGACAGGTCGAGAGCGGAAACCGGTTCGTCAGCGATGATCAGTTGCGGCTC
>JADFVC010000258.1 GCA_015222355.1 Chloroflexota bacterium
ATGTTATCCTACACGCCTTGAACTGGCTAGAGGATGCTGGAGCATACTACGACCTCCTGATATTGCTGCAACCAACATCACCACTACGTAGCACGGCAGATATCGACCAAGCGATTGAGCTATCACACGAGCCGCAAACAAAAGCAATAGTTTCCGTTTGCGAAACGGACCACCACCCCTTGTGGAGCAACAGCCTGCCAGCGGACGGCAACATGGGAGAGTTCCTCCGCCCGGAAGTTCTTAACAGCTCCCGTCAGAGTTTGCCGGTCTCCTATCGTTTGAATGGTGCAATCTATCTCGCTGACATTAATTTTTTACGAAGCAACGGCTCCTTTTTTGGACCAAAAACTTTCGCTTTGATAATGTCAAAAGAGCACTCGGTTGATATAGATAACATTATCGATTTTCAGCTGGCCGAGTTTTTCCTCGACTCTTCCAGGCAACCAGTCTGATCAAGATTCAGTTTTTTAGGGCTGTTTCCTTGCTCAACTCATCCAACAATGCCTTAGCTGCCGTATTGGAATTATCCTGTTGTAAAACTGCTTCAAACATCAGTCTCGCACCATCCTCAATACCAAGCTCCTGATAATGTCGCCCAAGCTTAATCATTACCACATGATCACCAGGAACCTTCTCCAAATAATCCGCATAAAAATCAAGCGATGACCGTTTTTCACCAAGCAACCACAACAAATCAGCATAGTAGGGCAGGTAAACCACAGATATACCTGCTAGGAATTCAGCCAGCAAGCGAGCATTTTCGTAATCGTTCTTTTGCAGTGATAAGCTGAAAAGACGTCTCAAGGCATCTTCAAGAATAGATAAGTTCTGCTCCTCTTCCTGAACATCCAATAATTGCTGATATTCGAACAATGCTTTATCAAAATCATTATCCACTTCAGCTAAATACCCCCTGCCTAAACAAGTAAGTGATAAAGCTTCAACGCCCTCCTGTTTAGCCAGATTATCAACCAAAGAACGCAGATCTTCGGTTTGCCTCCGCATGTACATAACCTGTAATTTCCCACGCACTTGACCCAACTGCGACCAATTGCGGGCACGCTGTAAATGTGCTGTTTCCCGGAGTTGCAATATCTCGCCAAACTCCTTTTCCAAGGACTTGAATTGTTCAATGTATTCTGCAGGGATACTGCAGTGCGGATGGATGTTTTTCCAAGCAAGAGAGCGACCTGGTTGCAGATCTTTCCGCCATTGATCAATCAACATACTGAAATCAGGCAGTTCTTTTTCCTCTTCCAAACGACTTCGCAATCTGGCAGCGGCACTATCAACCATGTCCATCAAGTGTCCGGCACTATCCCGATATGCTTCATAATAAACTCGTCCCAGTCGTTCGGCATCATCCTCGTCCCAATTGCGGTCACGATCCCCTTGGGTTATTTTGAGAAAGTCCCTAATTCCAAATTTTTTGACGAATAGAGAAAGATCGGAATAATTATTTTGTAGTTTTCTTTCTATACGATCCATTTTAGCCTTATGTTTGCGGTTCCCTTTGTCCCCACCCCGCTTACCGAAAAAAGCTTCGTTTGCTTTTAACGCCTCATTTGAGAGCTTTTTGATTTCACGAAAAACGTTCTGACACCTTATTAATTCTGCCAATACTGTTTGATAATAAACAATCCGATCGGCAACGGTATCAGAGGGTATCGATTCAAGAATTATGCGATACGTAGAGTGGGGGAGTGTCTCAAGTTTGATCTCAGCAAGAGGCACATATACAACTTCATGCATCTTTGCTGACCCCTTGCTCAAATTTATAACTTGGCAATTCTGTTGTTTTGCCAAGGTTGCCTGTGTTCCGATCTGGGTAGCCGCAAAATGGAAATCGGGTGTTGTTTCTGCCATCCAGCCACCATTGGTCTCAACCCACAGTTGTCCCCTTCCTAATTGAGGGCCGACCTGACGCTCGTTACTCCCTTGGGCGTGAGTGTAACCATCACGGCTATGACAAAGGTCAACACCCGCCAACAAAATCTGAGAAAACCCCATTTTTACCGCCAAATCAATGGCACTGTTGGTCACTGTCGGCCCGCAAGAATCTGTAGTGTTATCATTCAGATCCGATTCCCAAGGGGTCCGTGGTCCCAGAAAAAGACTGCGTCCGCACCATTGACCCAGTAGCGTGCTAACAACATGATATTTATTGACGAAGAACGTCCTTTCCCAAAGTTTTAACATCTCTTTACTGACATCAAAACTGATCTGATTCGGATCGACTGAAACAATAATGTCGGGAGAAAAATCGACTTCAAACAATCGCCGAGCAATGCGTGATACAGCTATCACAACCAGCTGGCTACGGTGTTCAATTGCCCAAGGAATAACCGCATCCAGAGAGGGGCCTCCACCAAGCACAATGGCTGTTTTACCTGCAAATTTATCAAGTAAATGTACAGCAGAGACACGATTCTCCGGCAAATTTTCCAGTTGACGAAGATGAAAGAGTTCAGAACCCAGTTCTGCATTTGACTGCCATTGGATTTTTTCTAGTTCCTCCTGCAGCTGGTTGGATAGCTCCAAATATTCGCTATAACGGCCGTCAACGGCTGCAAATGAGAGGGACAATTTTAGATTTCCAAGATAGACAAAACTCTTAAACTCGATCTCTTCCGCACATGACAACCATTCCTCAGAGGTTGTCATAATTATCTTTTCATGAAACCCCCGGTCAGGGATAATCAAACTTAACCGGGAAAGGACATCAGGCGCTTCTACAAAAATGTAGTAGCTTCCTTCAGGCAGGCCCTGCTTAACAATATATTGGGGCAACAACCCACTATCACTGCCGACAATGACATACAGGCTGTTCTTTTCGAACAAATCTTTGCCAAAATGCTTACTGAACGAATTTTCCGAACCGACCTTATCAAAAGCAGAACCGTTTACTTCATAGAGAAATCTGTCACCAAATGAATTAACCAGAAAATGTCCGATTCCACCTTCACTCTTCATATCGCAACCTTTTTAAAAAGTACTCCACAAACGCAATAAACTGAATGACTCAATTGTACCGATTCAAAAATGAATGCAAAAAAAGGGCCATCCTACAAAACCCCTTGCAGAATGGCCCTTTAAACCGTTTCATGATCTTTTTGTCAAAATCCTGGCTCAAACCTCCGGCAACGGTGTCTGGGTGCTGAAATTGGTCCCTTCCAGAATCACCTGCAAAGCTTTGTTCGTCTTTGGAGCGAACAGGATTGGAGCCGCCAGGTTGAGGGTAATCTTACGATCCGGCGGTACGGTTACAACACTGACGGCCAAGCAGTTATCATCATCACCGATCCCCAGTTTTTTACGCTCTCGGCCATCAGGCACAACTTTATAGTCAAAATAGAAACCGGTCGGATTGGTCAGCACAAAGGCCACCTCCGGGTCGTCGACACTCTGAATCCAGAACAGCGGACCTTCTTTTTCGTTCGGCATGACGATAAACTTGCGCAGGTTTTCAAAACCGATCAGCCCTTCCGGAAACAGCAGGCAGTTCTCAGGGTCATACTCAATTTCACCGAAACGGGATTGTATTGTCTGCATCATTTTTTCCTCCCCGCATCCAGAATACTGCTCAACTCGTTCAGATCGGCAATGTCCCATTGTGTTGCCTCCTTGTTTTCCTGCTTGATCCGATCAAAAACCTCCTGGCGATGGACTTTTATCTCTCGTGGCGCATCAATGCCGATCCGCACCCCGCCCCCTTTGAGTTCGACGACGGTGATCCGAATATTGTCACCGATGATGATTCCTTCGCCCGGTTTTCGTGTCAGTACCAACATAGCGCCCTCCTGGCTGATTTCTATCCGGAAACAGCCCTTTTCCGCAATCCCTGCGTCAATCTGCACATCTGCTTGTGCGGCGTAGACAACCACGCCTCCGCACAAATGCTTGATTTCCTTGACCTTACGAAAAATTGCTTGTTTCCCATATAGAAACTTACAGCGCGTCCATCCGGACTATCCGAATGACCACTGGCTGGTTGTCCGTGCTGCCTCCGAACACGGTATTTACTTTTTTCTGGTTATCTACTTCGCTCCAGTAAACTCATTACGAAAGAAATTATTGGCCACGGACCCACACGGACAGAGTCGGGACGGAAAACCTGCAATCAGAAAAGTTCACAATCATCCTCGTACCCCTTCGCGATGCTCACTCAAGATACTAAGACCACAAAGGAAACCTATTTTTCAGATTTTGATCTTCAACCCCGATATTTCGATTTTGACCTTGCCCTTCTTCGTGACTTCGTGGCTTTGTGCAAGATAATATTTTGATGTTGTCACGCAATTGTCCGTGCGTGTCTGTGGCAAAAAAGGTTTTGTTTTTATTTCAAAATCGACCCACCAGAGCCCAACTTGAGTCAAGTGGATAGCCAGATAAATTCTTTCTAGAGGTAGTCCAGAATTGAAAGTGCAGAAACTTTTCCAGTCACGTTCAACGCAGCTTCAAAACTCTGCTGCTGCTTCTGCAGCTCGGTAATGGTTTCCAGGATATCGGCATCCTCAAACCGCGACCGGAATGCTTCCATATCAATTTTGATCTGCTCCATATGATCGCTGGCCACTTCCAGGCGGCGTCCGACATTCCCTTTGATGCTCCGTTGGCTGCGAATCTGATTCGCTGCAGTTTCCAGCGGATCAATCAAAGCTTCGACACCGGCGAGATTGTTTGCCTGCAACGCTTCTTCCAGCGATGTTACCTGAGCAAAAACATCGACCGCCCCGGCATCTGTTGCCCCATCATTATCAAAATCGCCAAGCATCAAGCTGTTTCCAGTCAGATTCACTTCAATCAACTCGTTCGGCGCGATTTCAAACTCCAACACACCATAATCACCATTGTAATTCACCGGATTCGGCTCTGTCGCTGGATAGTTTGGATTGAGTTCAAACGGTCTGGTCTTTTCACTAAACCCGGAAAAAATATATTTACCGTCAATTTGTGCATTGGCGTCATCAAGCAAACTTTCTCGTAACTGGGCCACTTCATCGGCATAGGCCTGCATATCCTGCGTATTCAGCGAACCATTGACGGTCGCGATACTGATCTCTTTGAGCCGTACCAGGGTATTTTCAATACCGTTAAGATAACCATCCATACCATCAGTTCTATCCAGTCCCGTTTCAATGGTCTCAATATAGCGATCTGAAGTCTGGATCTGGGTCCGGGCACTCAGTACCGGGCTGATCGCGGTCGGATCGTCCGAAGGGCGATTGAGCCGCTTACCGGTTGCTGCGGCAAGTTGTAGAGTCTGCAACCTATCGCTGGTCCGGTCAAGAAATGCCTGAAGACTACGGAACGTTGTGGTTTGTGTCGCTCTCATATGTCACCTACCTTTTCAGCGTCAGAAGCGTGGACATCATCTCATCAACAGTTGCCAAAAACTTGGCTGAGGCTTCGAAACCCTGCTGATACTGAAGCAGATTAATCATCTCTTCCTCAATGGAAACACCATCAAGACCGTCCCGCATGTTCTGCAACTGAATCAAACTTTCCTCAAACCCCTGCTTGGCCTGACGATTACGAGCGGTTTCAACCCCGACAGTGGCTGCGAGTTTGCCGTAGTAGGAAACAAAGGTGTCGTTGCCCAACAGCTGTTGCTGCTCAAGCTGCAGAATAGCCAGAGCGTTGGTGTTGTCGCCGGGAGCACTGCTGTTCCCCGCGGCAATTTCGCTGGTCGCGGTAACGCTCATGCTGAGCGATGACGCGCTTCCGGCGACGCCGCCGAGCGCGACAAAGAAATCCCGGCCGGCAACAGCATCAAGGCCGGTCCCGACCTGATGCTGGGTATTGACCTCGGACGCGAAGGTAAAAGCAAGCTGATCAAGACGATTGACCACATCCGGGATCATCACCTCGCGGACTTCATAAAGGCCACCCAATTCCCCGCCCAGAGCGTCCCGGCCAAGGGTAATTGTTGTCGTACCGAAGACCAGTTCCAGGTTAGTATCGACCCCCGAAGAAACGGCCTGAACAGGAGTAACCTGGCCTCCTTCAACCAGTGGCATGCCGTTGCCCAACTGAACAGTTGCTGAACCGGTTGAAGTCTCGAAGGTCCTGGCGCCGATCATCTGCGACAGGTCCTTCAGCAAAAAATCTCGCCGATCACGGTCAGAGTTGGCGTCCTGGCCGACAGCTTCGATGGCAGCTATCCTGACATTCAACTGAGCAACTTCGTCAAGGTGCAGATTAACACCATCAACCATCGAATCGATGGTTGCATTGATATTTTTCCGTACCCCTTGAGTTTCATTGTAAACACTGGTAAAAGCGTCTGCGGCCAGTTCGCCGCGCTGCAGCACCTGCTGCCGCTCAACTTCACCACCCGGATTGGTGCTCAACTGTCGCCAACTGTCAAAAAACTTGTCAAGTTCATCCGACAGGCTCCTCTCCCCGATACCGACAACCCGCTCCAGCTCGGCCAACGGGTTGGCCATTGCGCTCTCATAGCCGACCTCAGCCGACTTGGTAGTAATCTGCCCGGCAAGAAATACATCGTGGGAACGCTTCACCGAACCGACTTCAACACCGGTTCCGATGAAATAATCACCAAAATTCAGCGCCGGGTAAGGGGTCAGGTTGGGGGTTTGGCGAGAGTACCCGGGCGTATTGACATTGGCAATATTCAGACCGGTGATCTCGATCGCCTTCTGGTTGGTCTGCAGAGAGGTTCTACCGGAGTTCAGTGCGGCATTCAATCCCATTTGCTTACACCTTCCCTGACAGCAGCCGACCGCCCTGAGTCAAAGCACGGGACTGACCACTACCGCCATAAACTTCAGGCATGGCCGCCTTGCCGAAAAAGCCCATCAGATCACGCACCCAGTTCAGGCCGGTCCAGAGCAAAAAGGCATTGCGGCGGTTTTCCTGGTCTATCTGTTTGAGGAGATCTTCCAAACCCACGACATCTTCCGGTTGCAGTGTCAGCCCGGCCAGCAGCTCCTGCTTGGCGGAGACCACCTGATTTAACCCGGGCATATTGAGGGCCAAGGACATTTCACGCTCCTCTTGCAGTAGCCCGACAAGCGTTTCAAGCTGGTGTTTAACTTCGGAGCGGGTCATCTCAACTATCCTGCACGAGGAAAGGAAGAAGACTTGAGGCCACTTTTTCCAGGTCAGGCTGGTAGGTACCGCTTTCAATCTGCGCCTTCAACGCCTGCAGCTTTTCTGCGCGGGCCGTTTCCCGGGTCTGGTTGGTCGCCTGTGTCTTACTGGCGTTTTTCAGCGCACTGGAAAAATCGACACGATCAGTTTTACCGGCCCCAGCAGATTTTTTGGCTGCGCCGGCGTTGCCTGTGCGATTGACGTTTCCGAGCGGGCCGAACCCCTTGTTTCCCATAATCTTATCGACCATAACGAACTCCTTATTCCCCTGCTTCTGCAAACTGGCCGGCAAAGGCGTCCAGCTTTTCCATGATAGCGTTGTACGTTTGTTGTGATATTTCCGGGAGAGCGCCACCGAAGGCTTCTTGAGCCTCCAGGAAACCCTGGTCAATGGCATCCTTCATCTGCTGTAATTTTGCCGGGTCATTGCCGAAAGCGTTGATGGCAAAATCAACAATCCGCTCCGAGGTCTGCTCGACCCCGAAATAGCCATCTTCGGCGACCAACGCCTGAGCCTCTTCCAGGGTCATGGTGTTGAAATCGACGGCAACATCCCCGGTGCTGAATTGCAGATTAAGCCCTTGCTCCTGAAGGGTCTTGATAACCAGATTGCGCAGTAATTCGTATGGAGTAGCGACTTTAAGACCCGGCCCGTAGGTTGCGCCAACCTTTTCCTGCTCACCCAGCGAAACACGATCCTCAGTACCAGGTCGGGTTCTTTCACGTTGCCTGCGCTGGACCATCTCTTCTTGTTGCTGACCGGAAACCGGCTTTGCACTGCGGGTGGGATCAATCTGTTCAGTCATAAGGTCTCCTCCATTGAGAACTCTTTGGAAACTTTTCGACGGAAAAGCAGATTTTCTTTAGGAATTTTTTCAGAGGGAAAATGTAGGGGCGAATCTTGTATTCGCCCAAATCTTGATCACCGACGGAACAAGGGCGATCACAAGGATCTCCCCTACGGCAGCATTTGCCTGTTTAATCACCGGAGCAATGTCTTAATCTTTGGTCAATTGCTGCATCATCAAATCAGCCAAGCCGATACCGCCCTGTTCTGCCATAATTTTTGCGGCTTCCATATCCTGTAACTGGGTATACATATCATCAGCATTGCCACGCTGGATCAATCCGTCATCCGGAATGGTTTTACGCATCTCTTTGAATATCTGCTGGAGAAAGATCGCCTCAAACTGCTGAGTTGTTTCTCGCAGTTTTTGCGCATCCTGCCCCTTGCTCTTCTGCACCTTCGGTGCCTGCGAGAGCGCCTGACTGAGTAACTGGTTGGGATCGATTTTGCTGTCCATATTGAAACCCATATCTCCCTCGCCCGGATAGTCCGACACCCTCCCAGGAGGCTGTCCGAGAATACGAACCGTAGCGAGAAATCGGCTGTTCGAGGGCAGATTTTCGTAGGTTTGAGAGCGAATAGCACCGCTATTTGTCGAAAACATACGG
>JADFVC010000259.1 GCA_015222355.1 Chloroflexota bacterium
GCTATTTTCGCAGGCTTAGGACCGCCAGATATCATTGATCTGGATTTTAGCGCCTATGCAACTTCTTAACTGGACACTACTGAGTAAAGATCCATTTTTTCACATTTCAGGGACAATTGCTACGCGGTGCCATCACCTTTTTCAACGATACCGGAAAGACAAAAGCCGCTCCATCAGGAGCGGCTTTCACTTCGTTTAACAGCGCATCTTCTGGATCAGCACCAGATCTGCAAGCACCAGCGCCGCCATAGCCTCAACGATCGGGACGGCACGCGGCACCACGCAGGGATCATGACGCCCCTTGGCCGCAAGAATTGTCTCCTGGCCGGCGTAATCAACCGTCCGCTGCTCCTGGCCGATGGTGGCAGGCGGCTTGAAGGCAACCCGGAAATAAACCGGCTCACCATTGGTAATCCCCCCCTGCACCCCACCACTGCGATTGGTCACTGTTCCCAAACGTTCCCCCTTTTGTACAAAGGGATCGTTGTGCGCCGAACCACGCATCCGGGCGCCGGAAAAACCGGAGCCGATCTCGAATCCTTTGGTGGCCGGCAGCGACAGCATGGCATGGGCCAATTTGGCCTCCAGGCGATCAAAAACCGGCTCCCCCAGCCCAACCGGCAGGTTGCGACAGACGCAGGTAATGACGCCGCCAACCGAGTCTTTTTCCGCCCGCGCGGCAATAATTTCCCCGGTCATCCTTTCCGCCGCAACAGCGTCGGGACATCGCACGTCACTGGCATCAACCTCCCCGCGGGTGACCGTAATCATATCAACATCGGCGTCATGGGCACCGACAGAACTGACCCAGGCAACAATTTCGATGGCGTAGGTTTCCAGCAGATATTTTTCGGCGATCGCACCCGCCGCCACCCGGCCAATGGTTTCCCGGGCACTGGAACGACCGCCACCACTTGACGCATGAATGCCGTACTTGGCACGGTAGGTATAATCCGCGTGAGAGGGGCGAGGGATCTGGCTCATCGAACCGTAATCGCCGGGACGCTGATCCTTGTTGTTGACCAGCATGCCGATCGGCGAGCCGAGGGTCAGGCCATTTTCCACTCCAGAGAGTATTTTTACCTGATCGGCCTCATTGCGTTCGGTCCCGAGTTTATTCCCCCCCGGACGCCGACGATCCAGTTGCTGCTGGATGTCTTCTTCACAGAGGGACATACGTGGAGGGACACCGTCAACCACGACTCCGACAGCGGCACAGTGGGATTCACCAAAGGTAGAGATTTTAAAAAGGGTACCAAAATTGCTCGACATGATCTTCCCTCCCTGTCATAGAGCTCAAGATCGCGGCATCATAACAGAAAGCCGTTCCCAAGACCATTTGCAATCCATAGGGAAGAAAACGTTGGCAGATCACAGAAGAGTGATTTTTTTATCAGAAGTAAAGATTTTTATTTCTAATAAATTTTAAACTTGACCCAATCGTTACGCTGAATGTATATATTCCCTCGGAGTTGCAGTTTGTGGCTGAAAGAATAACCCTCTTTGCCCCTCCACTTTATGTCTCTCTAATTTGCGCCCTGTTATCCGATGGGGCGCCATTTTTTTTGCCGTTCCCAAAAACACCCTGTTTGCCGACACACAAACAGACGCGTTATCAATAGCTGCCGTTGATCAATCTTTCCCCCTCTGAATAGGTTATTTAAAAAAGATCTTTTATGCTAGAATGTTAGCACTGAAATGGAGGAGGTGTTATGGCTGATGTCACTAAATTTCTTGATGGAATCGCAACTTTTCAACAGCAGCATTTCGGGGAGAATCCAGACCTTGCCGATACTCTGTTGTCGGGGCAGAAGCCACAGGCTCTGCTGATCGGTTGTTGTGATTCAAGGGTTGATCCGGCGCTTTTAACCGGCAGCGCCCCCGGTGATCTTTTTATCCTGCGGAATATTGCCAACCTGGTACCACCTTACAGCAAAAGCGATGATTACCACGGCGTCAGTTCATCGATAGAATATGCCGTCTGTTTCCTCGAAGTCTCCGACATCATTATCCTCGGACATTCCGGTTGTGGTGGCATCAATGCCTTGATGGAAGCAGCAAAAGGACCGGAAGCCGGTGAGTTTATCGGCAAGTGGGTCAATATTGCTGCGTCTGCACGGGATAAGGTGTTGACAGAAATGGCTGAGGAAACCCCGGAAAAACAAGCCCGTGCCTGCGAAAAGGAAGCGATCCTGGTCTCCCTGAAAAACCTGATGAGCTTTCCCTGGATCAAAGAGCGGGTGGCTAAGGGGCAATTGAGCCTGCATGGCTGGTACTACAATATGGGCACGGGGCAACTGAGTTACTACAACCAGTTGTCCGGTGAGTACGAAATACTGGTGGAACGCTATTCGCCAGGCACTGCGAACTCCCAGGCAACGGTCTCTGAATAAACACTCTCCGACAGAATCAATAAAAAAGCCCAGGTCAATTCGACTGGGGCTTTATCTTTTCTCGGTAACAAACTGCGGGGTTATTGAACCTCGACAATCCGGCCGCGCCGGACTTGTAATAGATAAGGCCGCTTGATCGCCTCGCCGAGTTCGTCAAAACCGAGCGTCCCGGAAACGCCGTGGAAACCGCGCAAATCCGCCAGTTGCCGGCGTAAATCACCGCGATTAAACACTTGGGGATCATCCACCATTTGCAACAGCATATTGGCAGCATCAAATGCCTGGGCTCCCAGAATATTCGGCTCTTCCTGGTAAGCCTGCTGGTACAGTTCCACAAAACGCTGAACTTCCGGGTCTTTGCTGTTATGAAA
>JADFVC010000260.1 GCA_015222355.1 Chloroflexota bacterium
CACAACCCCTTGATTTCCTTGCCACGACGAAAAATCCCGCGTTCCCGACTCGGAAACCTACCAGTTCCCACCCGGAGTTTCCGGATGAGCACTATTCTAACCGAGCTTTTCTACTACACTGCGCAGTTTGTCTTCCATCGTCTGGTCACGGTCAACCCTGGTGCCCAACTTGATGGTGGTGCTGATCCGCGGCGCCCCTTCGGTATGGATTCTTTCGTGACAGGCGCGGATTGCCGCGAACACCTGATCGTATTCCCCCTCAATATTGGTTCCGTAAGCATGCAGACGAATTTTCAGCCCCGCTTCTTCCAGAACCTGCTGGCAGAGAGCAACATATTTCGATACCGAAACCCCGACGCCGAGGGGGACAACACAGAGATCGACTATAACTTTCATGGTATGACTCCTTGAGCCTTGAGATATGCAGCTGATCCAGTGCCCCGTGCGGTTAGTCGTGTCTTCTAATTCTGGCTATTTTAGCGCTGCTCGCGTTGCGCCAAATTGACTTAACGCACGGAACAGCAGACCAGAGTATGGCGGAAACGGTTTCAAAGAGCCGTTAGCCTGAATGAGGATTGCTCAACAAAAAACGGGGCTGCCGTCAACAGTCCCGTTTTTTTCCTTATCGCCATAAATTGCTTTTAGTCGATCGCTTTCGGCGCGCAGACATTTTCCGCCCGGGAGACTTTGACTCCACAGTTGGTACAGACAAAATGTGGAGGTTCCTCAAAAAGCCTGCGGACCTCTTCATTCAGCTCTTTTGCTTTCAGTTCGCAGATATGCAGGTGATGCTTGTCAGGATCTACACAATTGTTATCACTCATAATAGTCCTCCTCAACAGATAATCCGGTTAACTATGATGGCGTCGCAAAGCTTTTTGCAAAAGCACTGCCTGTAAGCGTAGTCGAATCCGGCGGAAAGTCAATCTTCAGAGCTCAATCAGTTGACCGTCGGTCACAATTTCCAGCTCCAACTCGGCCTCTTTCGCCGACATATCCGGGCCAAGATGCGTCAACAACAACCGTTGACAACCCAATCTGTACCGTTGCTTCAGCAGGGTTTGATAATCGAGATGCCCAGGAACCGGCTGAGCAAAGGCGAAACACTCTGCAAGCAACAGGTCACTGTCGGTGGTCAACGGCACCAAAGCTTCGCTCCACTCGGTATCGCCGGTATAACAGACGACCTTGTCCGCCACCTTGATCCGCAGGGCATAAACATGTGGACTGCTGCCATGTTTGACTTGGCAACAGTTGATCTGGAAAGCCCCCTGTTGCAATGGCCTTGCGGTGTCGAGCTGTCGATAGACAACAGGAAAATTCAGGCCATCCGCCAGAACTCCCGGGTAGAGTGCCTCAAGTGCCGCTTCAACCTGTTGTTGCAGGTCCGGCGGTCCGATCAATGTCAAAGAGCGCTGCCGCCGGCTGATATACTTGGCTTCCAGCAACAAAAAGGGAATACCGCCAAAATGATCGCCATGCAGATGGCTTATCACAACGGCGTCGATCCCGACCGGGTCAATACCACAGCGCTGGAGTCCGATCAGGCTGGAACAGCCGCAATCGAGTAACAGTTGCTGTCCAGCAGCGGCAAGATGAAAACAGCTGTTCAGTCTGCCCCCACTCCCAAAGGCATCCCCGCTGCCGACACATTGCAGCCTGACGGAAGCGCTCATTGGGCTGTCTTACCCCTTGTTGCGGAGACAGTTTGTCGGGCCAATTCTGCCTGGATCAGCTGATCAAAGGCAGTCTTGCTGCGTTGTGGCAAGCGTCGGCCGTTGACAAAAATCGTCGGGGTACCACGGACGCCGATTTTCCGCCCTTCCTGCAACTCAGCATTGATCTGCTGCCGCAACTGCGGATTGTTCCGCGCCCTGGCAAATTTTTCCATATCCAGCCCGGCTTCTTCGGCCAGTTGGGTGATTTTCTGCTCGCTGAGCTTCTTATAGTTCGCAAACAGCAGATCATGCAGCTGCCAGAACTTGCCCTGCTGCGCTGCCGCCAACCCGGCGACTGCGGCAATCCGGGCATTTTTATGCATCCCCAACGGAAAATTCTTATAAACCAGCTTGACCTGATCCGGGTAAGCGGCCAAAACCTCTTTGAGCAGAGGAACAACCTTGGCACAATAAGGGCATTCGAAATCATCAAAGATAACAATAGTGACCGGCGCATCGTCTGGCCCGAGAGTCGGTGCCCCGGCCGTTGAAATCTGTACCACCGGCTCCAGAGCAACCAGCAGCATCTGCTGTAGCTCAGTCATTTCCAGAATCAGCCGATTCGCTCCCTGGGGCGTGATTCCCGTAACATCGGGTCCAGCTTCAAAAGTTCCCTGGTACTGACCATCGGCGGAATAAAGACGAACATCCCCCTGCTCGGTCAGCACGTAAATCCGCTGGCCATCAGCCGTAGACGTAATCTGCCTGGGCGTCGCCCCGAGATCCACCGACCTGAGCATGCGTACATCAACCGTATCGGCGACCAGTAAGCTGGAACTGACAAACAGGACGAGTACTGCCAGAAAACATTCGCGGATCATCCACCACTCCTCAAACGGTTACGAGTAAAGGTCAGTAGTGTCCAGTTAAGAAGTTGCATAGGCGCTAAAATCCAGATCAATGATATCTGGCGGTCCTAAGCCTGCGAAAATAGC
>JADFVC010000261.1 GCA_015222355.1 Chloroflexota bacterium
GAAAAACAACCCCCCAGGGAACATCAGTCACCCGCCCCCACAGCTCAGCATTGATAAAATTTCCGATTCGCCCGAAACCGAGACCGATCGGCACGGCAACTGCTGCCAAATCAGCAACCATCAACAAAGAGAGGTCGTGCTTTTTACAAAAAAGCAGTAAGACAATCAAAACCCCGAGCAAACCACCGTGAAAACTCATGCCCCCTTCCCAGACATAAAAAATTTCCAGGGGTCGGGACAGGTAGTAGCTGGGGTTATATAGCAGGGTGTAACCAAGACGCCCCCCTAATACGACACCAAGCACCGCATAAAAAAGCAGATCAGAGATAAGCTCTTTGCTGATTGGCAGGCGGCGCAACCTCGCAACCTGTTGCATCACCAGATACCCGCCGACAAAACCAAGCAGGTACATCATCCCGTACCAACGCACGGCCAGTGGGCCGATATGGAAAATTACCGGATCGATCTGAGGAAACGGCATCAACTTTCCTTTTTCAAATTCTCATACACAGCAACCATATCAACAGGGACAGGAGTCGTGAAATCAAGCTGCTGACCGGTGACTGGATGCTGGAAAACCAATCTTGCTGCATGCAACAAAGGGCGCGCAACCACATTCCCATGAAACTCTTTTGGCCCGGCGTAGCGCTGATCACCCAGCAACGGACATCCTTGCTCAGACATATGTGCACGTATTTGGTGGGACCGGCCCGTTAATAAATTTATCTCAAGCAAAGAACAATCGTTGAAACTCTCAACCACACGATATCGGGTGATTGCCTCTTTACCCCCCCTTTTGACTGACATGACCTTGTTGACTTTCCGGACTCTGGTTAAATAAGAGCGAATTTCACCTTCTGAAGGCGCTGGAACACCAGAGACTAAAGCAAGATACCGTTTCTCTACACGGCGTTCCAGAAAAATCTGAGTCATTTTTTTATGTGCTTTCGGGTGAATTGAAAAGACGATCAACCCACTTGTGCCTCGATCGAGACGTTGTATCATACCGAGTTCCGGTTTTTGCCGTGGGCGGAACGGATCCTTCAGATACCACTGTAAAGCCTCGTAGAGAGTTCCCTTATAACGGGCGTGAGTCGGCTGAGTATCCACAAAAGCCGGTTTGTTTAAAACGATAAGATAAGGATCACGGTAAATCACGTCCTTATCGGCAATACGGTACGGATCTGTGGGCAAATGGTCCAGATAGACCTCGATCCGGTCCCCGTTTTGAACTGGCTGAGAACAGCTTCTCACGCGTCTGCCCTGCAGATGCACACCACCCAGATCGATCACTTTTTTTACCAGCGTTCTGGATAAATTTTCATGCGCATCTGCCAGGAAAAGATCAAGTCTCTGGCCATGTTTTTCTGCCGAAACAGTCAACCGAAAAATTGTCCATTTCATGAACTTAAAACCACCTAAGTATATGATTTACAATATGTATTGTTTATATTATCAATTATTTTTTCTTGACAAGAGAAGTAGGGTTGTTATGATGAAATTAGGTTAAAAATGTTCTTTGAGTTTCTGGGGTGTGCGGGTCGTTTACAGGCTTTGGCCAACGTTCAGTATGACCTGTCAATCCGTGGAGAGGCGGTGAGCAAGCCAGCCCTGAGCAGGACGCCTAAAGTCCCTCCCGACGACAAGATTAGCCTTCAGGTCATCTGTCCTGAAACAAACCGGCATCCCGGAAAGTATTTGACAATCGGCAGCGGACTGAGGTCGAAGCCTGCAACCGAAACAGTGACTACGCGCCAGTCAGCATTGGCTACCACGGGTCATTTGAGTAGGACGCCAGGCCAGCTCAAACAGGAACGTCGCAGTCGATTGTCGAAGCCATAAAAAAGCCCTGGAAGAGATTTCCCGGGCTTTTCTGTATTCTGTTCTAAATTTACTCATCAACCCGTTCACGTAGTTCTTTACCCGTTTTGAAAAACGGCGTCTTGCGTGAAGGAATTTTAACAAGCTCTCCGCTTTTGGGATTTCTGGCCTCACGCGCATCACGCTCACGAACTGAAAAAGAACCAAAACCACGAATTTCCACCCGGTCACCATCAGCCAAGGCATTTCCGATACCACCAAAAATCAGGTTAATAATCGCCTCAGCATCTTTTTTATTGAGGAGATCATGCTCCTCAGACAGTCTTTCAATCAATTCACTTTTGGTCATTTTCACCTTCCAGACATTAAACTTTAATAACCATTCCACAAGTACTGAGGTCCGATAGAGATATGGGGGGGTAAACTGACCCCCAAATAACGACCGGCAGCCCCCTGAAGCCAACGTTCCAGATAATTCACGTCTTTCGATTGCGGGTAAAATCGGACGGGGTCTGTACCCAAGCCGGAAACTTTTGCGGCATATTCAACCGCATCACTCAAGGTTCCAAGTTCATCAACCAAACCGGCTGCTTGAGCCTGTTCACCAGTAAAAATACGGCCATCCACAAAGGGCCGTAACCGCTCAACGGGGATATTACGCCCTTCGCTGATGGCCCGAACAAACTGTGCATGAACGTTGTCTATCATCTCCTGCAACAGTTGCCGGTCTGCATCAGATAAATCTCTTGTCGATGAACCAATATCCTTAAACTGACCGCTTTTAACCACCTCTGTTCTAACGCCAATCTTTCCCATCAGCCCCTGATAGTCAGGTAAAGACATGATGACACCGATACTGCCGGTAATGGTTCCGGGATTGGCAAAAATCCGTTCCCCTGCCACCGCCAAATAATAGCCACCGGAGGCGGCTACCGATCCCATCGAAACAACCAGCGGTTTTTCCTCAGCTAAACGTTTCAGTTCTGCATGAATTTCTTGAGAAGGGGCGACCCCGCCGCCAGGGGAATCGATGCGCAAAACAACAGCCTTAATGGCTCTGCTTTCGCGAAACTCGCTGATTTGCTCAATCAGTTGCTGAGCATCGACGATCATTCCTCGAACCTCCAGGATACCGACCTTATTACCAACCGGGACAATAACCGAACGACCGGTTACCATTCCAGCGATCAAGACAGCCAGGAGAAAAAACAGGAAAATCGCGCCAATAGTCATTGATGCCATTAAAAATGGACGTTTTTTCATCAGTCTCAACAAAAAAGGGACTCCGGAGTTGTCCGGAGTCCCCGTTAACTACAAATAAATATCAGTCGTCAGACTTGCGATCCAGTGCGCCTTGCAGCAGAGCCCCCAGATTCGAGGTTGCAGCCTTTTGAGCGCCCATGAATTCGTTGACTTCGGCTTTCTCTTTCAGAACATCAATATTCTTGATCGACAGAGCAATCTTGCGATCAACCGTATCAACGTGCATAATAGCAGCTTCAAGTTCATCACCGACAGTCGCAAACTCCTTCGGCGACTCGACCTTTTCCTTACTCAGCTCAGAAACATGCACCAAGCCTTCAATCCCTTCCTCGAGCTCAAGAAAGACGCCGAAATCGGTTACGGAAGTCACCTTGCCGGCAACGATAGTTCCCGGCGCGTAACGGGTCGGTACGGTGTCCCATGGATCAGCGTTGAGTTGTTTAAGGCCGAGCGAGAAACGTTCATTTTCACGATCGATATTCAGGACAACTGCCTTGACCAGATCGCCCTTTTTAAAGGCCTCAGATGGATGCTTGATCCGCTTCGTCCAGGACAGGTCGGAGATGTGTACAAGACCATCGATCCCTTCATCAACACCAACGAAAATACCGAAATCAGTAATGTTCTTTACCTGACCTTCGATAATGGTACCGATCGGGAACTTCTCGCCGATGACATCCCAAGGATTGGGCTCTACCTGCTTAAGGCCCAGAGAGATACGACGATTTTCAGAGTCGAGAGCCAGGACAATCGACTCGACGTCATCACCAATATTAAGAACCTTATTCGGATGCTTAACCCGCTTGGTCCAACTCATTTCCGAAACGTGGATCAGACCTTCGACACCTTCTTCCAGCTCAACAAATGCGCCGTAGTCGGTCAGGCTGACAACCTTACCGGTCACCTTGTCAGCAACGGGGTATTTTCCACCAACATTCAGCCACGGATCAGGAGAAATTTGCTTGAGTCCCAGTGAGACACGTTCTTTTTCGCGATCAAATTTAAGGACCTTGACATTAATTTTGTCACCAACCGCCAAAATATCTGACGGATGCTTGACACGCCCCCAGGACATGTCGGTGATATGCAACAGACCATCGATACCACCAAGATCGATAAATGCACCGTAATCGGTCAGATTCTTGACAATCCCCTCAACAACCTGGTCTTCTGCCAGAGTCTTGAGGGTTTCACCACGCTGTGACTCACGCTCTGTCTCGAGCAGCACCCGGCGCGACAGGACAATATTTCCACGACGCTTATTCAGCTTGATGATCTTGAACTCGAAGGTCTGCCCGATGACCTTGTCCAGGTTACGAACCGGACGCAGGTCAACCTGAGAACCGGGCAGGAAGGCGTTGACACCGATATCAACCGACAAGCCACCCTTGATACGGCTGACAATGCGGCCCTCAACAATGGCATCCTCTTCCAGAGAATTCCAGATCTTCTGACGATCAGCCTTTTCTTTGGAAAGAACGATCAGCCCGCTGTCACTTTCGCCGCCGCCGAACAGGACATCATAAACGTCGCCAACGTTGACATTGATCTCGCCGTTTTCGTCAGCAAACTCACGGAGCGGGATCACCCCTTCCGACTTGTAGCCAACATCGACAACAACCGAATCAGGGTTCACCTGAACAATTGTTCCTTCAACGACATCATTACGCTTCAGCTCGAAACCACCCTGTTCGTAATCCTTGAGCAGCTCCTCAAAGCTTTCTTCGAACTCGTCGTCCAGCTCGTCCATTTCGTTTTCATCCAGCATTTCTTTGTCTTCTACCATTGGAGATGTAACCCCCTTGCGAATTTCCCGACGCCTTGCGACGGCGGACTCTTTTCGAGACTGCGGAAGATAGCACAGCCTCTGTGAAAAAACAAACCAATATTTTTCAAGCAGTTATTCTTACTCAGCGATCTTAATAGGTTTTTTGATGGTAGAGCCTGCCCACTTATTGACCGGCAGATATTTCTTCGATCCGGGTCAGCACGTCATCAATAATCCAACCGGGAGCGGATGCCCCGGCAGTGATACCAATCTTTTCCTTACCGACAAGCCATTCAGGCCGCACTTCAGATGCAATTTCAATGTGATAGGTGCAGGGTTGCTGTTCCCGGCAGAGACTGGCCAAGCGAGTCGTATTTGCGCTGTTAAAACCGCCGATCACCAGCATCAGGTCAACCTGAGCCGCGATACTTCTCGCCTCGCTCTGACGCAAGATCGTGGCATCACAGATGGTATTGTAAGCACGCAGTTCTTTCGCCTTGGCCAGACAGATAGAAACAATTTCCTGCATATTTTCCAATGACTGGGTTGTTTGGGCAACAATGCCGATTTTTGCCAGCCGAGGTAATTTATGCGCTTCCTCGGCACTGGCAACGACGAAAACCTCACCTTCTGCATAAGAGCAAATCCCCTGGACTTCGGGGTGATCAGCCTCACCAATCAAAACCAGTTGATAACCCTCTTGACTCAATTGTGCTGCGTAATCCTGGGCTTTCTTTACAAAAGGACAGGTGGCATCAACAATCTCAAGTTGCTGTTCATGAATCTCTTCAATCTCTCCGGCGGTGACTCCATGGGAACGAATCAGCACCGCGCCACCAGGAATATCAGTGACCCGCTGACAGACCTGAACGCCCTCCTGTTCCAGCTTTTCCACCACTTGCGGAGAATGGATCAACGGCCCGAGAGAATGGATCTGCTCATATTCCTCCGAGGCGGCAAAGGCCATCTTGGTGGCCCGTTTGACCCCAAAACAAAAACCGGCATGCTGTGCCAGGATAATTTCCATTTCATTCACTCCGAAAAAGCCTGCCGCCGCTCGGCAATGATTTTCAACATCTCCGCGAGAACCTCGTCGATCGTCAGTTTTGTCGAATCGATATCGGCTGCATCGTCTGCTCGCCTCAACGGTCCATGCTCACGGGCACTGTCGGCAGCATCCCGCGCTTTGATCTCGATAATGGTCTGCTGCAGATCGACAGCCATCCCCCTGGCAAGCAACTCATCATAACGTCGCCGACCACGTTCTTCGACGGTTGCAGAGAGAAAAAATTTGACCTCGGCCTGCGGGAAAACCACGGTACCGATATCCCGCCCCTCAAGGACAACTCCGCCCGATTGTCCCATCCGCCGCTGCAAATCGACCATGGCTTCACGGACGACCCGGCTGGCAGCCACCTTTGTTGTCAGTAAGCTGACCTCCGGAGTTCTGATCGCCATCGAGACGTCCTCTCCGTTTACGATCACCCGCTCCTGTTCAGCGTCACGAACAAACTCGATCCTCAGGTTGGAGCAAAGTTGTCGCAGCGCCTTTTCATCAGCAACATTGACCCGTTGCCGGTCGGCCAGCAATGCCACCGAGCGATACATGGCACCGGTGTCGATATTTATATAGCCGATTTTCCGGGCCAACGCTTTACTCAGAGTACTTTTCCCCGCACCGGAGGGACCATCGATCGCAACAATCAATTCTTTCCGCAACGCAAACCTGCCTTTACAAAGTTAGTGTTCATGGAGGAACAGAGCAATTCCTTGTGAGGGCAAGAAAATCAAGCCTGAATCTTCGTCAGCAGTTCCCAGAAATTCGGCAAGGAGGTTGCGGTGCAGCCGGTATCTTCGATCTCCACTTCGGCATTTGCGCAAAGCGCCGCAACCGCCATGCTCATAGCGATTCGGTGATCGCCGAAGGAATTGACTTTGCCACCCCGCAGCGATTGCCTCCCGGTGATCTGCATCCCGTCTTCACGAGGCTCGATCTGCGCCCCTAACCTTCCCAGTGTTTCGCACATGGCGGCAATCCGGTCCGTCTCCTTAACGCGCAATTCCTTAGCATCACGGATGCTGGTAACACCCTCAGCAAACGCCGCGGCAACACTGACGACCGGGAATTCATCAATCGCCCGAGGTACCAGTTCACCACCGATCTCAATCCCTTTGAGGTGACTTGATTTCACCAGCAGGTCAGCAACAGGCTCTCCCGACAGTTCACGCGGGTTGAGTTGTTCGATAGAACCACCCATCTGCAACAGGATATCGATGATGCCACTACGGGTCGGGTTGACACCGACATTTTTCAGCAATAGCTCAGAGCCGGGCACAATCAGACCGGCCACCAGGAAAAAGGCTGCCGAAGAGATATCACCCGGCACGTCAACCTCGCGCCCTTCCAGCGCCACCCGGCCGGTGACCCGTGCCCCGCCCTCAAAAGACTCCAGATCAGCGCCGAAATATCGGAGCATCCGTTCACTGTGGTCGCGCGAGAGGTGCGGCTCGTAAATCGTGGTCGTTCCTTCGATCTGCATCCCGGCCAACAACACCGCCGATTTTACCTGGGCACTGGCCACCGGGGAGTGGTATTCGATTGGCTTGAGACCACCACCATCAATTGCCAGCGGTGCTTTCTGGTTGCCATCACGGCCGAGAATTCTGGCCCCCATGTCCGTTAGTGGGTTGATCACCCGTCCCATCGGCCGCTTGCGCAGATACTGGTCACCGGTCAGCACAGAAAAAAATGGCTGGGCAGCCAGAATTCCACTCATCAGGCGCAAGGTGGTACCGGAATTGCCACAGTCAATCACATCGCCCGGCTCCTGCAGACCAGCAAGACCGCGTCCCTGGATGATCAGTTCATCCTCGCCCTTTTCGACAACCTCAATTCCCATTGCCTGAAACGCTTTCAGCGTCGAAAGACAATCTTCTCCACGCAACAGACCACGCACCCGGCTCACCCCCTTGGCCAGCGAAGCGAACATGATTGAGCGGTGTGAGATCGACTTATCACCGGGAACGACTATTTCGCCACGCAAAAACTTGGCCGGGGCGACGGTTCTGGTCTCAAATTTATGCATCAGAATTTATAGTCCTCGTGCAAAATATAACAATGCAACACTACGATTTTATAAGGTTGATCAAAATTGTCGAGATACAAGACTCACGAAGCGTGAGCCACTGCATCGAGTGATGAGGATTGAACGCAGCAGAGAGACTTTTTTCATCAACCTGCTACAGAATTGCGTCACGTAACTGCTTTGACCGCAGGAAAAACTCAAAGAGCCTTTCGCCGCGCCCCTCAGCAATATCCTCTTTCAACTCAGCGAAAAAGGTTTCAAACTGCCCCATCATTTCCAGCAAAGCCTCGCGATTCGTTTCGGCGATATCACGCCACATGGCCGGATCGGACGAGGCAATCCGGGTAAAATCACGGAATCCACCGGCCGAGTATTCGAGGATATTCTCCTCGTAATGATCATAGGAACCGACCGA
>JADFVC010000262.1 GCA_015222355.1 Chloroflexota bacterium
GCCCTTGTCGACACCGAGCCCCCGGAAGGATGTCACCGAGGTCCGGTTCGCCTTATCGTATGAAGCTTTAAATATCAGCTGGCAACCGAGTTCTTCGGTGATTTCTTTAAGTCGCTCAGCGATACGCAGGGTCAGCAATTCATCCTCGATCGCGCAAGGGCCAGCGATCAGAACCAGCGGTTTGTCTCCACCGAAAACAACCGATCCGACAGTCACCTGTTTCATGGGGCTACTCCTGACGCTGTTTCAAGCAGGACCCGACAAAAGACTCGAAGAGCGGGTGTGGCTCCATCGGTCGGGATTTGAATTCAGGGTGGAACTGGCAACCGAGGAACCAGGGGTGGTCCGCCAACTCAACGATTTCAACCAGGTCCGACTCAGGGTTAATCCCGGAGAGAACCAGGCCGCATTTCTGCAACTTTTCACGGTAAGCATTATTGAATTCGAAACGATGCCGATGACGCTCACTGAGAAGCTCCGCCCCGTAAATTCTTCTCACCAGAGTCCCTTCGACCAAGGCACAGGGATAAGCCCCGAGACGCATGGTTCCCCCCTTCCCTTTGACCTTTCTCTGTTCCTCCATAATATGGATCACCGGATTTTTCGCGTCTTCATGGAACTCCGAGGAATGGGC
Source organism: Chloroflexota bacterium (assembly GCA_015222355.1). GTDB lineage: Bacteria > Desulfobacterota > Desulfuromonadia > Desulfuromonadales > Geopsychrobacteraceae > Malonomonas. The sequence goes on from JADFVC010000262.1 coordinate 635, forward strand.
ATCCTCAACACTGCAGACGTGACGGGCGAACTCAACCACCGCCATCTGCATACCGAGACAGATGCCGAAAAAGGGCAGTTTATTCTCTCGGGCATAACGGATGGCAGCAATTTTCCCTTCACTCCCCCGCTCGCCAAAACCGCCCGGCACCAGAATACCCTCAACATCGTCGAAAGCGCCATTGACCCCGTGCCGTTCCAAAGCTTCGGAATCGACATATTTCAGATTGACACGGCAGTTGTTAGCGATCCCACCATGGGTTAAAGCCTCGGAAAGCGACTTGTAACTCTCGGTCAATCCGACATATTTCCCGACAATCGCGATTGTCGTCTCACCGGCCGGTTCCTTGACCCGCTCAACAATCCGGTCCCAAGGTTGCAGATCAGGAGTTTTGGTCCAGATATTCAGATAGTCAACAATCCGCTCATCCAGCCCCTGATCATGAAATGCCTTGGGAACTTCGTAGATGCTGGCAACGTCGCGGGCGGTAATAACAGCCTCCTCCGGAACATTACAGAACAGAGAAATCTTCGCTTTCATGTCACGGGGGATTTCGCGATCGCAACGACAGAGCAGAACATCCGGCTGGATGCCGATCTCACGCAGCTCTTTGACACTGTGTTGCGTCGGCTTGGTTTTCAGCTCACCTGCCGTGGCAATATAGGGGACCAGGGTCAAGTGGATATAAAGGACATTCTCACGACCACGATCAGCGCGAAACTGGCGGATCGCCTCGAGGAACGGTAGCGACTCGATATCACCAACAGTGCCACCCACTTCAACGATGGCAATATCGACCCCTTTAGCGTTTTCGAGAATCTTCCGTTTAATCTCGTTGGTGATATGCGGAATAACCTGCACGGTGCCGCCCAGATAGTCGCCTCGTCGCTCCTTACGGATGACCGAATCGTAAATCTGGCCGGTGGTAAAGTTTGATTTGCGCGACAATTTGGCACAGGTATAACGCTCATAGTGCCCCAAATCCAAGTCAGTTTCGGCGCCGTCGTCGGTGACAAACACCTCGCCATGCTGAAAAGGGCTCATGGTTCCGGGATCAACATTGATGTAGGGATCCATTTTCTGCATCGAAATTTTCAACCCGCGGGCCTCCATCAAGGCACCGATCGATGCTGCGGCCAATCCTTTACCGAGAGATGAAACCACTCCACCGGTGACAAAGAGAAACTTCGTCTTCATTGTCAATCCTGCTCCTTAAACTTTTCAAATATGTGATGATCTGCCACAACCTTTTGCACAAACCTTCATGGGCACGAGTGGTGGTCAAGTCGAAGGTTGATCTTACACAGAAACAGGACCGAAAGAAAGCTCGATCCTGCAAAAAACTGTCCACATTTAACAAGTCCAGTTAACAGCTTGCTTTAATTAACTGTTCAGCTCCGACATCAGTCGGGAAACGCGTTCCAGATCCTCCGGGGTATCGACCCCGTGACAGACAAATTCGGTCTCGGCAACATGCAGCCGGATGCCGTTTTCGAGAGCCCGTAACTGTTCAAGGTTTTCCAGCGATTCGAGGGGTGTTTTCGGCAACTGTGGATATGCCAGCAACAGCTCCCGGCGATAAACATAGAGGCCGATATGACGATAAAGCACAACGCGGTCGAGCGCCTCGGCCAATTCTTCTCGTGAAAGGTCCCGTGGCCAGGGGATGGGCGCCCGGGAGAAATAGAGGGCCCGTCCGGCACGGTCTTTTACTACCTTGACAACATTCGGATTGTAGAAATCGTCAAGCTGATCGATACGGCCGGCCAACGTTCCCATCCTGATCTGCGGATCGTCAAGTAACGGCTGCACGGCCTGATCAACCATGCGCGGATCGATCAGAGGCTCATCCCCCTGCACATTCACGATCAATTCCGCATCGATCCGCTCTGCGACCTCGGCAAGGCGATCGGTTCCGGTCGGGTGGTCAGCCCGAGTCATCATCACCTCACCGCCAAAGACCTTAACGGCCGTGGCAATTCGCTCATCGTCCGTGGCAACAATCACCCGCTCAACCGTTTTTGCCTTGGAAACCTGGTGACAGACATGTTGAATCATCGGCAGCCCCTTGATCAATGCCAGGGGTTTGCCGGGGAAGCGGGTTGATGCGTAACGAGCCGGAATAACTGCTGTTGCCTTGATCGGTTTAATCATGAGCTGCCATCCCTTTTAAACCTTGGACTGAACCTGAAAAAAAAGAATATTGTCGTGAAATTCTGCTGCTGTCAATGGCAATTCACCAACTCGATATCTTCATACTTCCTTCGGCAATACAATTCTCGCGATCCGCTTGGTCAGACTATAGATACGTTTTAACTTGTCGGTCATTTCAAATTCCATCTGCAGGGTTTCCAGCCGTTCTTTTTCGCTCTGAGCAAGGCTTTCCACCTGATGTCGTGCCGCACGTTCCAAGTGTTGATTGATTTCACTGCGCATGGCAACCACCTCCTGCGCGGCAACCTGATCATTCTCCTGAAC
>JADFVC010000263.1 GCA_015222355.1 Chloroflexota bacterium
CGTCCGCTAATGGTTTTCTCGTAACCCCGGTTGCCGGGGCGATAATATTGTCGCCCGGCCAGCTTGTCCGGCAGGTGCTGCTGCGCAACCACCCCATCATCATAATTATGGGCATATTTGTACCCTTTGCCGTAGTTTTGTTCCTTCATCAGCTGGGTCGGAGCGTTGCGGATGTGCTTGGGAACCGGCAGAGCGCCCGATTGGCGCACTTCGGCTTGGGCCTCGTTGATGCCGACGTAACTCGCGTTGCTTTTTGGCGCGGTGGCCAGATACGTCACCCCCTGGGCCAGGTTGATGCGTGCTTCCGGCAAGCCGACAAAGTGAACAGCCTGCTGCACCGCGAGGGCGACTTGCAGGGCTCGTGGATCGGCATTGCCGACATCTTCGGAAGAAAAAATCACCATCCGCCTGACGATAAACAGCGGATCTTCGCCCGCTTCAAGCATCCGTGCCAGCCAATAGAGGGCGGCATCTGGATCGCTACCGCGCAGGCTTTTGATGAAGGCGGAGATGACGTTGTAATGTTCTTCGGCCCCCTTGTCATATAACAGGGCTTTTTTCTGCAAGGCCTCCTGGACAATGTCCAGATTGATGTGCTGCTCTTGTGCCGCAGCAGCTGCAACCTCCAATGCTCCCAGAGCAATTCGGGCATCACCGTCCGCCTGCGCGGCAAGAAAATCCAGCGCGTCGTTCTCGACAGTGAGTTGCCTGGGGCCGAGCCCTCGGTCATCGGTCAAGGCTCGCTGCAAAAGGATTTTTAACTCCTCTGCACCGAGCGGTTCAAGGACGAAGACCCGCGAGCGTGAAAGCAGGGCTGAGTTGACTTCGAAGCTGGGGTTTTCGGTGGTGGCCCCGATCAGGGTGACTTCCCCCTTTTCCACCGACGGCAGAAAAGCGTCCTGCTGGGCCTTGTTGAAGCGGTGGATTTCATCGACGAAGAGCAGGGTTTTACGGCCGTGATAGGCCCGCTGTTGCTTGGCTTCAGCGACAATTTCGCGGACGTCCTTAATGCTGCCGAGAACCGCTGAAAAATAGACGAAACGGCTCTGGCTGCTGTTGGCGATCACCTGTCCGAGGGTGGTCTTTCCGGTTCCAGGTGGTCCCCAGAAGATGACCGAAGAGAGCTGATCCGATTCGATCAGACGGCGCAGTAATCTCCCTTCGCCGAGCAGGTGCTGTTGCCCGACAACCTCGTCGAGGTTGCGTGGACGCATCCGTTCAGCCAAGGGGGTGTTGGAATGATTCGGGGCGGCCTGTGCAAAGAGATCCATACCGGTTCCTGTTCTCTGAAGGAGCCTCAATGTAGCATGCTGTAGTTATCAATAACAACAGTCTAAGTCTTTGAATCCGATAGACTTGTCCCCTTTGTTGTGGTATCTCTCAGAAGTTTCATGAGGTGTTTTTTTGGCCCTTTGGGTATGGCCGACAGTCGCTGTTGAAATCTCATTTTAAGGTGGACAAAGTGCTGAAAAAAATCGGGGTTTATGCAAAGAAAAACCATCCGGAAGCTGAACAGATCGCACTGAATATTCGTGACCGCTTCAGGCGTGACAACATTGAGGTATTGTTGGAAGATTCGCTGGCGGAGCAGATCGGACAGACCAGCGGTTACTCTGCGGAAGAGATCCCGGAACTGGTCGATCTGATCATTGTGCTGGGCGGTGATGGAACGCTGATTTCGGTGGCGCGGCAGGTCGGTCACCATAACGTGCCGATTCTCGGTATCAATCTCGGGCGGTTGGGATTTTTGACCGAAGTGACCCTGGCGGAATTGCCCGAAATGCTTGATCGCCTGATCGCCGGTGATTACAAGATAACTAATCGGATGATGCTTGATGCGGCGATTCGGCGCAACGGGAAGGTCATCGGGGAATACACGGTTCTCAACGACGTGGTCATCAACAAGGGGGCTCTGGCGCGGATTATCGATATGGAAACCTATGTCGATGGGCGGCATCTGAGTACCTACAAGGCCGACGGCTTGATTGTCGCGACACCGACGGGTTCAACAGGTTATAACTTGGCGGCGGGGGGGCCGATTATCTATCCCGAGATCAATAGCCTGGTTATCTCTCCGATCTGCCCGCACATGCTGACCAACCGACCGATCGTGGTCTGGAGTAAATCGTTTATCGAGATCAAGATCAGGTTTGAGGATGACGTGGTCTTTTTTACTGCGGATGGACAGGTGGGGCGTAAGTTGCTGCCGGGTGATGTGGTTGAAGTCCGTCGTTCTGCGGCCAGAACCCGGTTGATTACCAGCCCGAGTAAAGATTATTTTGAAATCCTGCGCACCAAGTTGAGCTGGGGAGAGCGTTAGGATCAACAGTTTTAATCCCGGGTGTCGATTCATATGATCACCGATCTCATCATCAAAAATTTTGCCATTATCGAAAATCTCCATGTCACTTTTGATCAGGGGTTCAATGCTCTGACCGGGGAAACCGGTGCCGGTAAGTCGATTGTCATCGATGCCGTTAACCTGCTTCTGGGTGGCCGGGCTCGGGGCGAGGTTATCCGTACGGGCGCAGAAGAGGCGTCGGTTGAAGCGGTTTTTGATCTGCAGGAGGACTCCGCTGTCCTTTGTCAGTTGCTTGAGAGAGGTCTGGAGGCAGGAGAAGAATTGCTGGTCCGGCGGGTCATCTCCCGTTCCGGTAAAAACCGTGTTTTCGTCAATGGTTCTTTGGTGCCGCTGGTCCAGTTACGCGAATTAACCAGCCAGTTGGTGAATATCTACGGGCAGCATGAGCATCAGAATCTGCAGCGCAGCGAAACCCACCTTGAGTTGCTTGATAATTTTGCTGACCTCGGCGCCCACCTGGACCAATATCGCCAGGCGTTTCTCAACTGCCAGCAATTGCAGCAGCGTTTAAATGAACTGGACATGGCTGAGCGGGAACGACAGCAGCGGCTCGATATGCTCGATTTTCAACGTCAGGAGCTGTCTGCAGCCGGGTTGGTGGCTGGAGAAGATGTTGAACTCGAGCAGGAACGTACTTTGTTGGTGCATGCCGAAAAATTGACGGCGGCAACTTCCGGTGGGTATGAGGTTCTTTATGGTGAACAACAGGCAGTTTGTGAGAAGGTAAGCGAAGTCGCCGAGCAACTTGAAAATCTCGCGGATATTGATCCTCAGCTGACACCCTTGGGTGAGAGTTTGCGGAGCAGTCTTTACAGTCTTGAGGATGTCGCCAATGAACTGAGGGCCTATGCGGACAAGCTTGAATTCGAGCCGGAGCGGCAACAGTGGGTTGAAGAGCGTCTGGCACTGCTGGCCAACCTGAAAAGGAAGTATGCCCCGACAGTTGCCGCGCTGCTTGAGTACCAATCCGCCATCGAAACCGAATTGGCAGATTTGAGCGATGTTGCCGGGCGCCGGGAAGAGTTGCAGCAACAGTTGGATAAGGCCCGGTCGAGGGTTTTTCGGGTGGGAGAAGCGTTGAGTCTGCTGCGCAAAAAGGCTGCGGCAGAGCTTGCCGTTGCGGTGGAAAAGGAACTTGCCGACCTGGCCATGTCGAAAGCCCGTTTTGAAATGCGTCTGTCTCCCCTCGCCGAGCCCGGCCCCGACGGACTGGAAAAGGGAGAATTCTTTCTTGCGGCCAACCCCGGTGAAGCAGCGCAGCCTTTGGTCAGGATTGCTTCTGGAGGGGAGTTGTCGCGGATTATGCTGGCCTTAAAACGCAGTGCTCCCGAGGGGGATGGTGTGCGAACCTTGATTTTTGACGAGGTTGATGCCGGTATCGGTGGGGAAGCTGCGACCGCTGTGGGTGAGAAAATCTGTCGGTTAGGCAAACAATTACAGGTTCTCTGCGTGACCCATCTGCCGCAGGTCGCTGCTTTTGCCGATCGGCATTATCAGGTTGCCAAAAGCGAAATTTCCGGGCGGACTTCAACCCGGCTTGAGCTTCTTAACGAGCATGACCGGGTTGCCGAAATGGCCCGCATGCTGGGTGGGGCACAGGTCGGGACAAGAACCCTTGAGCACGCCCGGGAATTGATTACCAGCTCTCGCAAGCGGGGCGCTGTTTAACTTTTGCTTAGCCATCGTATTCTTTTTTGCGAGACCATCAAAATTAATGCTTTCGCAAAAAGCCTTGAGATGGCTAAGCAAAAATTTCGACCTACAA
>JADFVC010000264.1 GCA_015222355.1 Chloroflexota bacterium
AATCGAAATGCGGTTCATCGGATCCGGTCGGATAAAACTTGCGCAACCAGCCTTTGTCGTTATCCGCCCAATCATTGAGATAGGCCGACGCAGAGCGGGGGAAGGACTCCGGGCCACCTTGCTCGCGCAGGGCAAACAGCTCATCCTCCAGCGCTTCGGCCAGATCGGCCTGGGCCATTTCCCGCACATTGGGGGCGATGAACACCCGGTGCAGAAAACTCGCGACCAGCGGCGCGTAATCCGAGCGCAACAGCCGCCAGGCGGGGTGGCTCTGGCGCAGCAAATCAAGGGTGGTGTAGTTCAGGTTCATGTGCGGGATGTCTCAGCCGATGATCTTCTTTTTCTCCAGCCTATCGAGCACCTCCAGCCGCCGTCGCTTGGTGCCGGGAGAATGAGGAAGAATACCATCGTTTTCTCTATTGACGCAAACGTCTGGGAGCCCCTGAACGTCAAAGATCTGGAAGGTCTGTTGATGCTCCGTAAAGACCAACGGTAAATTTCTTATCTTTTCAATAGAAACGTTCTCTGTCGTTTCTCGGCATAATCGAATTTCCCTTGGACCGAGTCGCGTTCTACAGTTTTAAATCGGCCGCGCCCCGGCATAACTGTTCACGCAGCGCATTAACATCGGCATTTTCCAGATACTCGTCAAAACTCATCACCCGGTCGATCACCCCGCCGGGGGTCAACTCAACAATCCGGTTAGCCAGGGTGGAGACGAATTTGTGGTCGTGCGAGGTGAACAGAATCACCTCGGAAAAATTGATCAGGCTGTTGTTGAGAGCGGTGATCGATTCCAGATCGAGATGGTTGGTCGGCTCGTCGAACAACAACGCATTGGCATTGGTCAGCATCATCCGCGCCAGCATGCAGCGCACCTTCTCCCCCCCGCTGAGCACGTTGGTCATCTTGGTCGCATCGTCGCCGGAGAACAGCATGCGGCCGAGAAAACCGCGGGCAAAGCTCTCCCCTTCGTGGGGCGGAAACTGACACAGCCACTCGATAAGATTCATATCCTTAGCGAAATAAGCACTGTTTTCCTTGGGGAAGTAGGAGCTGGTCATGGTCACGCCCCAGCGGAAACTGCCGCTATCGGGCTTCAGTTCGCCAGCGAGAATCTGCAGCAGAGTGGTCTTGGCGACACTACTGCCGCCGACAAAGACGATCTTGTCCCCTTTGTTAACAATCAGGTCCAGACTATCCAGCACCTTGACGCCATCGATGGTTTTGCTCAGGCCCTTCACTTCGAGGATGATATCGCCGCAGGGGCGCTCGGCTTTGAACACCACAAATGGATATTTACGCGACGATACCGGCAGCTCTTCGATATCCAGCTTGTCGAGCAGCTTTTTGCGCGAGGTCGCCTGTTTGGCCTTGGAGGCGTTGGAGCTGAAACGGGCAATAAACTCCTTGAGTTCGTTCGCTTTATCACTGGCTTTTTTGTTGGCGTCCTGTTTTTGCTTTAACACCAGCTGGCTGGCTTCGTACCAGAAATCGTAGTTACCGACATAGGTGCGGATCGTCCCGAAATCGATATCGGCGATATGGGTGCAGGCCTGATTGAGAAAGTGGCGGTCATGCGAGACCACAATGACCGTATTCTGGAAGCGGCCAAGAAACTCCTCGAGCCATTGAATCGATTTCAGGTCGAGGTGGTTGGTCGGCTCGTCAAGCAGCAGGATATCGGGATTGCCGAACAACGCCTGAGCCAGCAAGACCCGCACTTTTTCCCCACCTTCCAGCTCCTTCATCTTTTTGTGACGCAGCTCTTCAGGAATCCCCAATCCGTTTAACAAAACCGCGGCCTCGGATTCAGCGTCGTAGCCGTTCATCTCGGCAAATTCCGCTTCCAGCTCGCCGGAACGGACACCGTCCTCCTCGGTAAACTCCTCCTTGGCGTAGATCGCTTCGCGTTCGGCCATCACCGCGTACAGCCGCTCGTGCCCCATGATCACGGTATTGAACACGGTCTCTTCATCAAAGGCGAACTGATCCTGTCGCAGCACCGCCAGACGCAGCCCCTTACCAATGGAGACCTCCCCTTTATCAGGGTCGGAATCGCCAGCAAGAATTTTAAGAAAGGTGGATTTACCGGCGCCGTTGGCACCGATAAGACCGTAGCAGTTGCCGGGAGTGAACTTGATGTTGACGTTTTTGAAAATCGTCCGTCGACCATAGGCCAGACAGATATTTGATGCACTGATCATGGATGAGTCTTTCCTTGAAATAAACATGGTCAAAAAAACAAAAAACCACAGGGCCAAACCCCGTGGTCTTCGCGCAGCGAATCTATATCACTGATCCCCTGGCCAGGCAACGCTTTTCCGATATACGACATCGACACTGACGCGGATCTCAATGGATGGACAGTAAAACATAAGCGGCTCCTTTCAATAGAACATACCCGAGCATCATCCTCGGGTCACGTCTACTTACAGAGCCACATAAACGGCACCATCCCGGTCGACCCGCCACGGGGGCGGCATTTCAAGTCTAAGTGAACCTGAAAAAACGGGCCACTGACCCCATAAACCACACCCCCGTCAAGAAAAGATTACCAGATCAAGGGGGGCGCCCCGCCATCTGCAAAATTCGATGGTAGACCCAGATCCTCTTTCAGCTCACGAGAACTCATCTTTCCACCAGCGCTGTGATCCGCTTCACCAGAACCCCAACCAGCCGGTCGCGGGTGCCAGGGTCGACCTCGATCAGTGCCACATCGGGTCGTTGTTTGACCTCGGTGATCAGGCCCCCCCCTTTGAGAGCGACGGTGGCGATGAGGATTTGGGGCGAATCAAGAAGATGCCGCACCAGATCGACGAAGCGCGACGACAGGCATTCCATTTTCCCGATCTCGTCGATGAACACCAGTGGGGTGACCACTTGCTCCAGTTTCTGGGTGTTCAGAAAACCCTCAAATCGATCGACAGCGACCCCGTATTTGCCGACTCGCGGGTCGCCGTGAAAATCGACATGGGCCAGAAGGCCCATCGCCCCGTTCAGCCCCACCAGCCGAAAGCCCTGGCGCCTACCCTGCTGACGGATCTCCTCAGTGTAAAAACCCAGCGGATGAAGCATCCGCAATTCATCCGCTAACCGTTTGAGCAAGGTGGTCTTGCCACATCCCGGTGGCCCGGTCAGCAGAATGTGTCGGCGCAGGGGGAGATCCTGGTGCATTCTTAGACCCCCCTTGCGGAAGCAGAAATTTTATCGAGGTGCCGTTCCGCCCCGGAAAAGGGGTCGATGCACAGCTTTCCCAGGCGGACCAGGGTCACCTGCTCAGGTAAACTGCACGGACTGAGCAAATCCAGCCTGTCGGGCCATATCTGCCTCACCACGCCGACTCCAAGGAGCAAACCCTCGCGGTCGATCAGGCCGGCCAGACAGCCAGGCTCCGCGTCATTCAATCCGTAAATCGGTTTTTGCCCTTTGGAGATGCGAAGAGGTTTCGCCCTTGCGAAAAACCGACGAAACAGGGTGCGCCGCCGCTCGGCCCGCTCCTGCGGCGATCGGCGGCGCACCTCGGGGGCGATCGGGAGGAGGTGCAGCCGAAAGCGTGGATCATGCCGCCAGGGTGCCAGCAGATGTTCCAGCTCCTGCTCGCGCTGCAGGGCGATAACCGTGGTCGGCAGGAGATGTTCAACCTCCCATTCTTTCAGGGCGCCGCCTCCGGACTCTGGGGCAATCAGCCCCGAGGTATCGAGAACGATCGGATCAGCCCCCTTGGTTCGCGCAAAATCGCGCAACCGGCACAACCC
>JADFVC010000265.1 GCA_015222355.1 Chloroflexota bacterium
AATGCGCGATGTCGGCCACTTCCCCAACGGTCTTGATTGACACGCCTTCGGTCTTCTCCAAGAAAAGCGGTGTGTTTTCCCATTGTTCGCAGCATTGGTGTTGGGAGAGGGTGGGGAAGACGTGGGCCAGTGCGCGGTAGACCGAGAAAAAGTCCCTGGTCACGGGTGGGGTATAGCCTTCCACCTCCAGCGTAACCATCAAATGAGAGACGTCCGCCCGGAAGCGATGGTTGAGCATCCGAATATGCGGAAAGTTGCCATGGCGGATGCTGGTGATACGCATGAAACCCCGATGTCATCTCGTTTTACCGATTCCTCAAGCAGAGATCGATCATTATTATCATTAAGAGTATCGACCGTATCGGTAGATTATTAACATTCTGGCAGAAATTCAGAGCCAATTAACGCGGGAAATCCTAAACAGGATGAAACCTCATCCGGGAAGGGGAAGAATAAACTGTGGGAGATTAGCGGCAGTTACTTCTGTTTGGTGCCGGGTTTGCGGTGAGATTGCCCGAATCCTCTGAGCCACATAGCGTCTTTTTCGGAGCACGTATCGACGAACTCAACGAATTTCACCAACTGGTCCAGGATTTCGCGACGAAGAGCATGTTCCATCCTGCAGGCGCCCTCCTCGGCGATCTTTTTATCGATGGACAGCACTTTGACGAAAAAATCGCTTAACGCTTGATGGCGGCGGACGACGTCTTTGGCAATCTTTTTGCCTTTCGGGGTAAGCGTAATCACGTCGTAGGGAGCGTAATTGACGAGCTTTTTCTCGGTCAGAGCACGCAAAGCTCCGGTCACTGAGGAGCTGTTGACCTTAAGGCGGACGGAGATGTCCTTGGCCCGCGCCGCCTGCTTTTCAGCCACAATGTGATAAATGGCTTCCAGGTAATCCTCCAGGCTGGCGCTGAGTGTTTCCTTGACTCGCATCTTTTTTCCGATCCGGTGTGGTAATCGAACAATTCTCCTGTTGCCGAAATTTATACGGCAAGCCTAAATGGTTGTCAAGCTTAATGTGTTGTTTGTTTTGTATTAGTGCGGTGCAGGGTATTCACCCGCCCAACACGTGTGGTTGATTCAGTGGCCGCGGTCTTCTCAAGACCGCGTGCCATGATAATAAGTCCGTCCGCCCACCGCTGGGGCCGATTGACGGTTATCCTGGCAGCAATATAGTGAAAGGACCTGCTGCTGTCCGGCAAAAATGTCCCAGCGGGCAATTGGGTGAGGTTTTTAAGTTTCCGAGTGGTGGGCTGGAAAAAGGGGAATAAAAAGGGGCAGGAGGGGGAGTACCCCGCCTCCTGCCGGAGACCACGTTCGATATCTGTTGATTCTTAATAGTGCAGAATAAATGACGACTGAAAGCGCATGTTCTTTGCGGTATCGTCATTCAGATATTTTGTCTGCCAATTCGAGAGTTCGAGGCCGACTTTCGCCTGCGGGATAAAAGCGTAGGTCACGTTGCCGAATACACACGAATTGAGAGACCGTCCCGAGACAAGGTCGTCGTCTTTCGGGTTGTCGATTCCGATCCCGGCCGCCATTTTCACCTTAGGCGCAGGTGTGATCCACGCTGCGGCCCACCCGCCGGTAGACGCCACGCCGTCGATTGTGCTGTGCTGGAGAATGCCCCCGTAGTAGCTGCCCAGATTGGCACCTTGGTATGCCTCGCCGGAGAAACCGAAGCCGGAGGGAAAGGTGACTTCCAGATGACCGACAGCGGCCCAACTCTTGTAGGT
>JADFVC010000266.1 GCA_015222355.1 Chloroflexota bacterium
CAGCTTGACCAGTCTCAGAAAAAAATGCTCGGTTTTCTCAAGCGTCGAAATCTGGAAGATGGTTTTCATGTCAGCCATGGTGAGCTGGGCTGCAGTGATGAACATATTTTTGATCGTGCCCCCGCTTTGCTGATGAAGGCTTTTGAGCTTTCGCAAAAGCACGATGTCGAGCTCAGTCTCCGCTTGAAAATGCTGATTCGTAAAAAACTTCCGCTGATCAACGATAAAGTTCGCCGGTCACGCAGTCTGAACGAATCATTTATGAAAATCCTGCGTCATCCGAAACGAGTGGCTAAAACTCTGCGTGAGATGCACCATCTGCATTTTCTCAATGTGTTTATTCCGGAGTTTAAAAACATTTTCTGTAAGGTGCAGTTTGATCTTTACCATATCTACACGGTCGATATTCACTCGTTGTTTGCTGTCGAAGAGATGGAAAAACTCTGGGCCGGCGAATATGTTGAGAGCCAGCCCCTGCTGACTCACGTTGCCGACAATATTGAGAAAAAAGAGTTGCTGCTGCTGTCAATCCTGTTTCACGATATCGGCAAGGGAAGTGGTAAAGATCACAGCAATCAGGGTGCCGCGATGATTCCGACGATTGCCCGGCGGCTTGGCTTGAATCGCGAAGACAGCAGTCGCTTGCAGTTTCTTGTGCAACACCATTTGCAGATGACGCATATCTCCCAGCGCCGAGATCTTCACGATATGAAATTAATTTCCCAGTTCGCCGAGCTCATGGGGATGAGTGAAAATCTGCGGATGCTTTACCTTTTGACTTTCGCTGATTTGAAGGCTGTCGGCCCGGATGTCTGGTCTGAGTGGAAGGGGCAATTGTTGCAGGAACTTTATGAGAAAACCTTTGATGTCCTGGAAAAGAAAGATTTTTATCAGGAGATGCGTTCTGAGAAGGCACGTAATCGTAAGCGCAATATTCGTCGTGCCTTGTCAGGTGAATACCCGGACAGCCGTATCAACAAGGCGATTCAAAGTTTGAATACGCGTTACCTGTTGAGTTATCGTTCAGAAGAGATTATTCCACATCTGCGTTTGGCCCTGGAGCGTGGAGATAATCCTCTGGCAATGCAGGTTGAACACAAAAAGGATGCAGGCTATACGGAAGTAATCTTGGCAACGATTGACTTTCCCGGTCTTTTCTCGCTGATTACGGGTGTTATGGCTGGGCATTCCATTAATATTCTCGGGGCCCAGATCCATACACGAAAAACTGGAACTGTTCTCGATGTGCTACAGGTCAATAGTCCGATTGGAGGGATTGTTGACAATCCGGATAAGTGGAAGCGGGTTGAGGCAGATCTGGCCAAAGCCATCGAGGGTCGAATCTATGTTGAGGATATTGTTGAAAAATGCCAAGAACCGTCTTACCTGAAAGAAGCCCGTGAAAAGCCGCAACGGCCGAATAAGGTTGAGTTTGATAATGAAGTGTCGGACCGTTATACTGTGCTGGATATTTTTGCCAATGATGAGGTCGGTCTGCTTTACAAGATTACCCGCACATTGAACGAACTGGGTCTTTATATTGCGGTCGCGAAAATTTCCACCAAAGTTGATCAGGCGGCTGACGTTTTTTATGTCAGCGATATTTTTGGCCAGAAAATATCTGACCCGGAGAAGATTGAGGCGATTCGCAGGACGATGCTTGAACGATTGAATAGTCGATAAATCAGCTGCTTATGGACCGATATCTCGACTATTTTCTTAATTATCTTGAGGTTGAAAGAGGTCTGTCAGTCAACACTCTGACTGCGTATAGTCACGATTTGACAGATTATCTTGATTTTGTTGCTTCCGGTGTGGGGGTGACAGCCCCTGATGACATTAAACAGTCGCTGATTCTCGACTATCTGAATCATTTAAAAAAACATGGTTTGTCCCCACGCAGCAGGGCTCGCACCCTGAGTGCGCTAAGGATGTTCCACCGCTTTTTATGCAATGAAAAACATGCTTCCGGCGATCCGACCGCCTTGGTGGTTTCACCACGATCAATACCGAAACTACCGAAGCTGCTCAGTCAGACACAGGTAGAGACATTACTTCAGGCTCCCAAAGGGGAGGGGACTCTTCCCTTACGCGACCGGGCGATGTTAGAAACTCTTTATGCGACCGGCATGCGGGTTTCGGAACTGGTTGGTTTGCGGCTTGGCGATCTGAAGCTTGATATCGGCTGTGTTAACGCCTTTGGTAAAGGGGGGAAACAGCGGTTGATCCCCCTTGGAGAGCCGGCACTTGAAATCCTGCAGGATTACCTGCAAAATGGTCGACCTGAATTAGTCCGGGCGGTTATCAGTGAAGAGGTTTTTCTGAATCGGCGCGGGAAAGGTCTGTCGCGCCAGGGGTTCTGGAAAAATCTTCGGCGTTATGCGCTGCAGGCCGGGATCAACCATGAAGTTTATCCACATATGTTACGACATTCTTTCGCGACCCATTTGCTTGAAAATGGCGCGGATTTGCGCGCTGTGCAGACCATGCTCGGCCACGCAGATATTTCGACGACACAGATCTACACGCATGTTATTCAGGAACGTTTAAAACAACTACATCAGCGTTATCATCCACGGGGATGATAGGAAATAGAGGTCTATCAATGAAGTATATGATTTTGCTCGGTGACGGAATGTCTGATGAGCCGGTTGCTAAACTGGGTGGAAAAACCCCTTTGGAAGTTGCGAAAACCCCCAACATGGATCGTTTGGCCAAGGCGGGTTCTCTCGGTCTGGCTGCCACCATTCCCGAAGGATTCCCGCCGGGGAGTGATGTTGCGAATCTCTCGGTTTTTGGTTACAATCCGGCGGATTGCTTTACCGGTCGTTCACCTCTGGAAGCGGCCAGCATGGGCGTTGACCTTGCCCCGGACGATGTTGCCTTCCGGCTGAACCTTGTTTGGCTGGAGGCCCATTACGGAAAACTCTACATGGGAGATTTCTCTGCCGGACATATTACGACCGAAGAAGCTGCCGGACTGATTGCCACCCTGCAGGAAGAACTGGGGGGGGATGAATTTAATTTTTACCCCGGAGTCTCTTATCGTCACCTGTTGGTGTGGAAGAATGGTCGCGATCAGCTCAAATTTACTCCGCCGCATGATATTTCGACCCACAGCATTGAAGATCATCTGCCGCAGGGGGATGGTGCCGAGGTGTTGCTCGACTTGACCAACGCGGCGCAGATGGTGTTGCACAATCACAGTATCAACCATCAGCGGATCGAGAGGGGCGAGCTTCCGGCCAATTCCATCTGGCTTTGGGGACATGGCCGCAGACCCAAAATGGACAGTTATCAAGAACGTTACGGCATTTCCGGTGCGGTTATTTCAGCGGTAGACCTGATCAAGGGCATCGGTATCAATGCCGGACTTGAGGTGATCGACGTGCCTGGAGCGACGGGTTATCTCGATACCAATTATCGGGGCAAGGGGGAATACGCAGTTGCGGCATTAAAAGACAAGGATTTTGTCTATGTCCACGTTGAAGCTCCGGATGAGGCGGCTCATGGTGGGTTGTTGGAAGAAAAAATCGAGGCGATCGAAAGCTTTGATCGTGAAGTTGTCGGGACCATCATCGAAAACCTTCCAGCCATTGGTGATTGCCGTATTTTGGTTCTTCCCGACCATCCGACCCCGGTTGAAAAGCGCACACATACCGCAGATCCGGTTCCTTACTTACTTTACGATTCACGTGTTGATTCAGTTTCGGATATTACCGGTTACAGTGAAGCAGAGGCTAAACGTAGCGGAACTCTTCTGCCTGGCCATCAATTGCTTCCCTTGTTGCTGGAAAGATAGGATCAGAGAACAGGGTGACGATCGTCAAATTTGTCAAACTTGAACGGCAGGAAAAAGCCAGGTTACTCTGTCGGTTGGCCGATGATTATTTTGCTGCCGGAAAACGAATCGTTATCAAGGTTCAGGATGACAATCGGGCAATTTCTCTAGATCGTTTCCTGTGGTCATGGGATAAAGGCGCCTTTTTACCGCATGCTTTCAACAATGGTTCTGTTGACTGCCTGGAGGAACCGATCGTCATTACTGTTCGCGAAGAGAATCCGAACGGGGCCCCGGTGTTGATCATGGGGGAACCCTGTTCTGCCGATTATATCCGTCAATTCCAGTTGGTGATTGATTTTGCTGAACTTTACGATAAACAACTTGCAGAACTCTCCCGCGAACGTTTTCGGACCTATCGACAACATGGTTTTAATCCGCAAATGTATTAATGGCGGTGGGATATCCAGCCGTCTTCAGTTACCTGAAGTTCCACTGCTCGAACAGGAAATAACGTTGGATGCAGCTGCCGTGTCGGTTTTGCGGAGTTGGCAGGGGAGGGTCGGCGAAATTTTTACGGCGACTGATCCTCAGCTCCGGG